>CAYQRP010000273.1:0-1985 GCA_964419815.1 uncultured Luteolibacter sp.
CCATGTCACCACTCATCATCGCCGGCCGTGAAATCCGCTCCCGTTTGTTTTTGGGGACTGGAAAATTTCCCTCCAACGAGGTCATGCGCGATGCCTTGCATGAAAGCGGCGCGGAGATTGTGACGGTGGCCCTGCGGCGTGCGGATCTCACGGGCAAGGGTGATCCCTATGCCAACATCTTGGACTTCATTGATTCCGATAAGTACCTGCTGCTGCCCAATACCAGCGGCGCGATGAATGCCGAGGAGGCCGTGCGTCTCGCGCGACTTGCAGCAGCGGCGGGATTGCCGAAGTGGGTGAAGCTCGAGATTCATCCCGATCCGACATACCTGCTGCCCGATCCGATCGAGACGCTCAAGGCTGCCGAAATTTTGGTGAAAGAAGGTTTTGTGGTTTTGCCCTACATCAATGCCGATCCCGTGCTCGCCAAGCGTTTGCAGGAAGTGGGCACGGCAACGGTCATGCCACTGGGCGCACCGATCGGCAGCAACCGCGGTCTCGCGACGCGCGATCAGATTCGCATCATCGTCGAGCAAGCGACCGTGCCGGTGGTCGTCGATGCCGGCATTGGCGCGCCGAGTCATGCGGCGGAAGCGATGGAGCTCGGTGCCGATGCCGTGCTGGTGAATACTGCCGTGGCGATTGCCAACGATCCGCTGCGCATGGCGAGGGCCTTTCGCATGGCGGTCGAGGCCGGCAGGGAGGCATATGAAATCGGATTGCCCGAAGCGCTTGATCACGCGAGCGCGACAAGTCCGCTCACGGGATTTTTGGCCTGAGCCGATCCGATTATTTGCCGATGCAAAAGCGGCTGAAGATCACGCCGAGGAGGTCCTCGGTGTCGACGCGGCCAGGGATTTCGCCGAGGGCATCGAGTGCGGCGCGGAGGTTGATCGCTGCCAGCTCGGGTCCGCTTTGCGGGTCGTTGAGAATTTCCAGTGCGGCGCGAAGTTCATCGCGGGCGACTGCGAGGCTGGCTTGATGTCGCGCGTTGATCGCAACCGCCGCGCTGCCCCAATCGGCATCGCCGACATGCAGCGTGTCGCGAATGGCGTGTGAAAGTTGATCGAAGCCTGTGCTTTGCAAACACGAGAGACGGATCGCATCGACATCGTGCCATGAGGGATCTTCGCCGAGGTCGGATTTGTTCAAGACGAGGAGGCGTTTGGCGGTGGCTTGCGCGTGGGTGGGTGCGGTGGCTTGCGGTTTGCTCGCATCGACAACTTCGATGACGAGGTCGGCGGATTCGATTTGCTTGAGCGTTCGTTCGATGCCTTGCGCTTCGAGCTGATCGGCCGATTCGCGGACGCCGGCGGTGTCGACGAGGCGCAGCGGGATGCCATCGAGATTGATGGTTTCCTCGATCGTGTCGCGGGTGGTGCCGGCGATGTCGCTGACGATCGCGCGTTCGAAGCCGAGCAGGTGGTTGAGCAGGCTGGACTTTCCGACATTCGGTTCGCCGAAGATCACCGTGCGCGCGCCTTCACGCAGGATGCGGCCTTGATCGGCGGTCGCGAGCAAGGCATCGACATCGGCGAGCACAGCGGAAATTTTTGCGCGCAGCGCAGCGCCTGATTTTGGGTCGATGTCTTCTTCGGGAAAATCGATCCACGCTTCGAGGTGCGCGAGTGTTTCGAGCAAGGCATCGCGCGCTTCGGTGGTCTTTCGGCCGAGGCGTCCTTCGAGTTGGTTGCGTGCGGCACGCATCGAGAGCCGCGTTTGGGCAGAGATCAGATCCATCACGCCCTCGGCTTGAGTGAGGTCGAGCTTGCCGTTGAGAAATGCGCGTTGAGTGAATTCTCCCGGTGCGGCCATCTCCGCGCCGCATTCGAGAAAACGGCCGAGCACTTCTCGCGTCACGAGGATGCCGCCATGACCGGTGAATTCGACGCAGGTTTCGCCAGTGAAACTTCGCGGTGCGCGAAACACCGTGAGCAGGCCATCATCGATCACCGCGCCGTCGGCACCGATGATTTTGCAATGTC
>CAYQRP010000274.1:0-1977 GCA_964419815.1 uncultured Luteolibacter sp.
TCGGCTTCACCGATCTCGTCGCCATGCGCCTGCGCCAAGTGCCCTACGGCATGGTGGTCGATGCCCGCATCACTGCGAAAAAGGCAGGCATTGATATCCCGATCAACGACATCGAGGCTCACTTCCTCGCTGGCGGCAATGTGATCCAAACGATCCAAGCCCTCATCGCCGCGCAAAAGGCCGGCATCGTGCTCGACTGGAATCGCGCCTGCGCGATCGACCTCGCAACCAAGGGATCCGGCAAAAGCGTGGTCGAAGCCGTGCGCACCTCGGTCGACCCAAAAGTCATCGATTGCCCGAATCCCGCCTCCGGCCGCACGACGATCGACGGCGTCGCGAAGGATGGCATTCAGGTGAAAGTCCGCGCCCGCGTCACGGTGCGCACGAACCTCGACCGCTTCGTCGGCGGTGCCAAAGAAGAAACCATCATCGCCCGCGTCGGCGAAGGCATCGTCACCACGATCGGCTCGGCCGAAACTTACAAGACGGTGCTCGAGTCGCCCGACACGATTTCAAAAGTCGTCCTTCACCGCGGTCTTGATGTGGGCACAGCGTTTGAAATCCTTTCCATCGACATTGCCGATGTCGACGTTGGCGAAAACGTCGGCGCGCAACTCCAGGAAGCACAAGCCGAGGCCAACAAGAACATGGCTCAAGCGCAGGCAGAAATCCGCCGCGCCGCCGCGGTCGCGCTCGAGCAGGAAATGGTCGCTCGCGTGGCGGAAATGAAAGCCAAGGTCGTCGAGGCCGAAGCCCAAGTACCACTCGCGATGGCCGAAGCATTCCGCAGCGGCCACCTCGGCGTGATGGATTATTACAAAATGGAAAATGTGAAGTCCGATACCCAGATGCGCGCCAACATCGCCAAGGACGGCAACTGATCCGGCTTTCATTCACACCGAAGCTCATGGACTGGATCTTCGACCATTTCCAAATCGTTCTCATCGTCGCGCTCGCCTTTGCCTCGTGGGTTAAGAGCCGCCAAGAGGCAAAGCAAGCCGAGCGCGAAGCGCGCGAGGCCGGTGAGCAACCGGACATGGAGGATATCTTTGGACCCGAGGAAACATGGCAGCCGATGCCGAATCAGCCGCCACCAGTTCCGACTTATGAACCCTACTACGAGTTGCCACCCCAAGAGCCGCCGCCCAACCGCGAGCTCGAAAGGCAAAACGCCCTGCGTGAGCAACTCCGCCAAATCCGCGAGGCGAAAGCCATGACCACCGGCAACGCCGCTGTGACTCGTCAACGCGCGAACGCCAAAGGCAAGGCCCCTGCCGTTGTTGCAGCATCATTGCGCGGCATGCTGAGAAACCGCAGCGAACTTCGCAAAGCGGTCATCACGCGCGAGGTCCTCGGCGCCCCGGTGGGCTTGCGATAAGAGTTTTGGAAATGTTTGGGCATGGCGGTTGGAAACCGCCGCCACGGTTAGAATCTCATCATTCCTCCATAGCCTGACCAATCAACATATCGCGCTGGTTGCCGAAACTGATCCACCAAAAAACGATGGCCTTTACGACAGAACAAACCACCTCCATCGAATCCGCGATGGTGGATTTCATGACCAAGCGTCGCCCACCTGAGGAAATTCGTCACATGCTGGATTTGGAGTGGCGCATCGAGGGCCAAAGTGTGGTGATTTATTCGATACGCCCCTCATGGCAGGACGAGAGTCGAAAAATCGAGGAGCCCGCGGCCAAGGCGACCTACAATCGCAAGACGAACCGCTGGAAGATTTATTGGATGCGAGCAGACATGAAATGGCACTCCTATCCGCCCCATCCGGAGGCAGTGTTTTTCGATGAGTTTCTCGCCGTGGTGCACGAGGACGAGCATGGTTGCTTCTGGGGATGAAGCCCGCCCTGCATCTTCAGATCAAATCGGGTTTATGTTTGGGCATGGCGGTTGGAAACCGCCGCCACGGATTGAAGCTCACAGCTCCTGCCAGTCGTTGCCCATCCAAAGGTTGAGGATTTCGAC
>CAYQRP010000275.1:0-1964 GCA_964419815.1 uncultured Luteolibacter sp.
CCCAGCGCGCGCATGTTTTGGCAGACGATGCGGTGGTTGTGCTGCATGGCCGCATTGACCGTGGCGTCGGTGGCAGGGTCGGTGGCCTTGGGATAGGTAAGAAGTCCCTTTGCCGGCCATTTGGCGGTGTCCTTGAGGTCATCATCAAGCACGTGGGATTTCCCCACAAAGCCGGTGCGATAGCCGGCCTGCTGCAGCCAGGCGCCGATGTTCTGGCCGTCGTGCTCAAGCTCGGTGTCCGACACGCCGAAGCGGCCTAACGTTCCATCAGGGAAAAGAGTTTTGAAGTTCTCGCTGGTATTGCGCGAGGGCCAGCGGCTGGTGAGCAACGAATAGCGCGAGGAGCCGCAGACGGGCGAGGAGCAAAATCCGGCGTTGAATTTGATACCACCGGTGACCAGTCCGTCGAGCGTCGGCGTGATGCAATCCCTGCCATCGAAGCCGAAGTGCTGATCGGCGGCCATGTCGTCCGTGTTGATGATGATGATGTTCGGGCCGGTCGGAACGGTCTGAGCGACCACCTCGTAGTAGATGGAAGTGGAAGTGGTCACCAAGTTGAGGCGACGATTGGAGGGCAGATCGAAGTTGCGGGCGCGGATGGAGTTCGTGCTGCCGGTGAACGAGCCGAAGTTGGCCAGTACCAAACGGTCGCCGACATTGTAAGGAAGGCTGCTGGCATTGGTGCCGTCGACAATCCACTGCGCGCCGGTATCGAGGATCAGTTTGGCAACGCCGAGCTCGAGTGGCTCGCTGCCGCCCGAGTCGACCTTGGTTTCCACGGTGGCGGCGGAGCCGACCGCAAACTCATCGGCGGCGGATGAACCATTGTAACCAAAGGACACGCCCGAGCCATTGAGCACGAGGCTGACGGTTTTGGTGAGGTCGCGGCCGATTGTCATCGCGCGCATCGAGAGCGCTCCCGTGCCGCTCAAGGTGAGCGAACCATTGGTGATGCGGAGCTCGTCTGGGCTTTCGGATGCCGTGGTATTGAGAATCACATCGTAGCCATTGATGATGGCATCGGTGGGAGCGGCGGGCACGCCATCGGGACTCCAGTTGGTGGCATTGGTCCAAAGGTTGTTGCCAGCGCCGTTGTCGAATCCTTCGGGCGCGGTAGGCGCGAAGGTGAAGCCGGCAATGCCCGCGCCATCCGTGTCTCCCATGCCGGGGATTTCTTTGAAAGTGAGGGAATCTCCGTTGTTGAGTGTGATATCGGTGAGCTGATGAGTTCCTGTGGCCCCCGACATGTTGGCAAAGTCGGCATTGGTCGTTCCGTTTGAAACCCGGATGTCTGAGCCATTGCCTTCGACATAGGACCAGCTCTTGATATTGAGCGTCATGCCAGCTGGAGCGCCGCTGAGCGTCCAGGTCAGGGTTTCCGGGGTGGATGTCGCGCCACCCGCTCCATAGTTCAAGCCATCGACCCGGTTCGAGTTCTCGCCTTGGATGCCGATGCCGCCGCCGCCGTTCCCAGTGACGGTTAAACCTCCACCTGAGCCGCCGGACGCACTGCCGGTAAGAGTGAAGGACTTGTTGAACCATGCGGAATTCGCCACCGATCCGACATTGTTGCTGTCCCACCCGTTTACCGTGTTGACGACAGTGGCGTTGGTGCCGGTCGTGGAGGCGTTGAGTGCAATCACGCCGGAGCCATTGATCGAAAAATCCAAAGTAACGGTGGCCGTACCAGCCCCCGCGAGAGTGAATCCGGTACCGCTGGTGACAAAGCTCACGGCCGCGTCGTTGTCTGTTGGTGGAGTTATTTCGCCCACGAGGAAACCGTTTGAATTCAGGGTGAAAGTCGGAGAGCCGCTTGCGGAAATCTTGCCGAGCTGGGCGGTGGTCAATCCTCCACTGGTGGTACCGAAGCGCAGAGAGGTGCCCGAAACGAAGGTCCCGGTGATGTTCAAGGTGCCGCCAGTCCAGTCGACCGCGCTGCTGTCAGCAAAGGCAAGTGCGGCTCC
>CAYQRP010000276.1:0-1942 GCA_964419815.1 uncultured Luteolibacter sp.
TTCGCGTCCATTCGTGTTCATTCGCGGTTCCGTCATCTTTCTGAAAGTATCGGCGCCGCGAGGCCGCATCGCCCTACCCTGAAACTGAATTCTCGAATTTCTCTTACTTGAAAAACAGGAAGTAAAAGGCGAGCACGAAGAACCCTGTCCAGACGGCGATCACATGGGCGACGCCGAAGGAGCGTGCACCGGCGGACTCGGCAGGATCATCGGGATGCGGGCCGAAGAGTGCGGCGTATTTGAAAATCAACCACGCGCCGAATGCCAGCCATGCAATAAGGAAAAGAACCAGCAGGGTCTTGATCAAATAAACCATGTCGGTGCTCCAGTGTTGCGAATGGCGTTGATGTCACGCGCCAAGGCTTCACCTCAAGCCGCGCAGCAGCAGCTCGGCGTTGGATTTGGTGGCGCGGAGGTTGGTGAGTAGGCTTTCGATCGCATCGCCGATTGGTTGTTGGGCGAGTTGGCGGCGGATATCGACGACCTTGAGGAATTCGTCGGGATGATAGAGGCGGTCGTCGTTGCGGGTGCCGGATTGCGGGATGTGGATCGCGGGAAACACACGGCGTTCGGCAAGTTCGCGATCGAGACGCACTTCCATGTTGCCGGTGCCTTTGAATTCCTCGAACACGACATCATCGAGACGACTCTCGGTTTCGACGAGCGCGGTAGCGAGGATGGTGAGGGATCCGCCTTCTTCAACATTGCGGGCAGTGCCAAAAAACTTGCGGGATTTCTGCAGTGCCACCGGACTCACACCACCGGACCCGATCGGCCCGCCTTGCATCGCCGAGTTGTGGCCGCGCGCGAGGCGGGTGAGGCTGTCGAGCAGAAGGATCACATCCTTGCCGAGTTCGACGCGGCGTTTCGCACGTTCGAGCACAAGGTCGGCGACCTGGGCGTGACGGCGTGGCGATTCGTCGAAGGTCGATGCAAAGACCTGCGCACCGACGGTTTCTTCGAAGTCGGTGACTTCTTCGGGCCGTTCGTCGAGGAGCAGAATGATGAGTTCCGCTTCCGGATGATTTTGGCGGATCGCGCGCGCAATCTGCTTGAGCAAAATCGTTTTGCCGCCGCGAGGTGGCGCGACGATGAGACCGCGCTGACCCTTGCCAAGCGGCGCGATCAGGTCGATCACGCGCACGCCGAGAAAGTCGTTGCCTTCGCCTTCGAGGTGGATGCGTTGATCGGGAAACAGCGGGGTGAGCCGATCAAAATCTTTTGGCACCTGGTAGTCGGCAATCGGGATGCCTTCGACTTCGATCACTTCGAAGGCTGAGAGGTATTTGTCGCGTTCGCGCGGTGGGCGTACGCGGACCTTTACCATTTGACCAATCCGCAGTCCGTGGTCGCGCACGAGGTGGTTGCCGAGGTGAATGTCATCCGGCGAGGGTCGGAAGCTGCGGTTCGGATCGCGCAGCATCGCAAAGTTTTCCTTCGTTTGCTCAAGCACGCCCTCACAAACGAGTCCCGCGCCTTCGCGGCCATAAAAACTCAGCAGCTCATAGATCAACTGGCTTTTTGAAATCCCGATCTGAATGCGTGCAGGTACCGCCTCGGCCATCGACTGAAGCTCGGAGAGCGGCTTGTGGCGAAACTGGTTGATGTCGATCGAAGCTGGCGCGTCGAGCACGGCGCTTGGTGGGGCCGCGTTGGTAAGGGCTTCGGAATCGTGGGTGGGGTTCATGAGAATGGATTGGCAGAAACGTCGGATTTGGGAGCGCAAGACGCCGGGCGGGCCTTCGTTCCAGAAAACCACATCCGCGCGGGACATTTTTTCCTGAACCGGAAGCTGGGCGGCGAGGATGGCATCCATGAGCGCGTCATCGAAACCACCGCGAGCCCTGAGGCGTTGGATTTGCGTGGAGCGGGAGGATGCGACCACCAGCACTTGGTTTTGGCCGAAGTCGAAGCCCTTTTCAAAGAACAAGGGCACATCCGC
>CAYQRP010000277.1:0-1923 GCA_964419815.1 uncultured Luteolibacter sp.
GGATTCGATTTTTGGAACACCATGCCGACATCGCGGCGGAGCTTCACCACATCGACCGAGGGATCGTGAATTTCGATATCCTCGACGATGATTTTGCCTGCGGTGACCCGCGCGCCGACGATTTCATCGTTCATGCGGTTGATGCAACGCAGCAGGGTCGACTTGCCGCAACCGGAGGGGCCGATGAAAGCGGTGACCGCGTTGCGGTCGAGATCAAGCGTGATATTTTTGAGCGCCTCGGAAGAGCCGTAGCTGAAGCTGAGATTCTGAATTTGCACGGCGCATTTGCCGCCGGCTTGCGGCATGCCGTCGGCGGTTTTCTCCAAGGATTCTTGCATGGAATTGTTGGTCGCGTTCATCCGAAGCTGCCGGTGATGTAGGCCTCGGTTTGTGGGTCCGAGGGGTTTTCAAAAATTTTCATCGTGGGGCCGACCTCCACGAGTTTGCCGAGGTACATGAACGCCGTTTGATCCGAGCAGCGAGCGGCTTGGGCCATGTTGTGAGTGACAATGACGATGGTGAATTTTTTCTTCAATTCGGAGATCAGCTCTTCGATGCGCAGCGTCGCGAGCGGGTCGAGCGCGGCGCAGGGTTCGTCCATGAGCAGGATGTCGGGTTCGGTAGCGATCGCGCGGGCGATGCAAAGGCGCTGTTGCTGTCCGCCGGAAAGTCCGAATGCCGAGCTGTGAAGACGATCGCCGACCTCATCCCAAAGCGCGGCGTTGCGCAGCGCTTTTTCGACCGCGTCGTCGAGGTCCGAGCGGTTCGTCATGCCGGCGATGCGCAGACCATAGGCGACATTTTCGTAAATCGATTTGGCGAAGGGATTGTACTTTTGAAACACCATGCCGACGCGTCGGCGCAGTTCCTGGATGTTGATGTCCTCGCGGTAGATGTCGATGCCGTGGACCTTGATCGTGCCAGCGGTGACATGGGCGGTGGCGATGCGGTCGTTGATGCGGTTAATGCAGCGGATGAGGGTCGACTTGCCGCAGCCCGAGGGTCCGATGAATGCGGTGACCTTTCGCGCGGGCATGTCGAGGCTGACATCATGCAGCGCCGGCTTTGAGCCGTAAGCGAAGGAAAGGTTCTGGATTTGGACGGCAGTCGACATGGACGGGTGGGTATCCGCGGCGGGTGAATTTACCATTTGAGTTTCTTGCGCATTTTCGCACGAAGGATCATCGAACCGAACGAAAGCACGGCGACGAGGATCAGGAAAACGAGCACGGATCCGTATTGCGCGCGTTGGGTGTATTCCGAACTCGGGATGCGCGCCGCGAGTGTGTAAATGTGATAGGGCAAGGCTTGGACTTGCGAGGAAAGGATGTCGAAGGGGTTGGCGAGTCCCTCCCATGGCAGGTCGTCTTTGGCAGCAACGGCGGCGGTGAACATGATCGGTGCGGTTTCACCGGCGACGCGGGTGATGGCCAGCAGCGAGGAGGTCAGAATGCCCGGCAGCGAGTAGGGCAACACGCATTTGCGGATCGTCTGCCAACGGGTTCCGCCCATGGCGAGTGAGGCATCGCGAAACCCTTGCGGCACGGCGCGCAGCGATTCCTCCGAGGCGGTGATCACCACCGGGAGGATCATGCACGCGAGTGTCGCGCAGCCGGCCATGAGCGATGAATTCCAACCTTGGAAGCTAAGCGCCCATCCTTCGATGAAAAACGGAATCACCAGCAGCGAGCGGTCGGCCGGAGTGGCCGTGAGGACGGGCGCGGCCAACACGAACACCGAAAATCCGAAGAGGCCGAAGACAATCGACGGAATACCTGCGAGGTTGAGGATCGCGAGCCGCACGGCATGAATGAACGGACTTTGTTTCGCGTACTCCGCAAGATAGATCGCAGCGCAAACACCGAAGAAAAGCGCGAGGATGATCGAGCCACAAGTCAGCAGCGCAGTGCCGACGATGGGCCC
>CAYQRP010000278.1:0-1916 GCA_964419815.1 uncultured Luteolibacter sp.
ACAATCATCCCTCCGGCGACCCTTCCCCCAGCCGCGCCGACGAAGAAGCGACCCACCGCATCATCGAGGCCTCAAAACTCATGCAGCTTCGCTTTTTCGATCATGTCATCATCGGAAAACCCTCGCCCGGCCGCACGCCCTACTACTCATTTCGCGAAGCGGGCTTGATCCGCTGAGTTGCATTCAGCGCCCGGCGATCCTAGGCTCACCCGCGCCCCGCATGCATCGCCTTCACCTCACCAGGAACCTGCGCACCGCAGCGTTCCTTCTCATCCTCACCGCCGCGATCGCCGCGCCGGTCGGCCTGTGGTGGCTCAATCGCAGCGGGCTGCCCGAATCATGGCGCGCCACGATCGAAGGCGAAATCGCCAAACAAGGCGCCCACATTTCCATCGGCGCACTTTCCTACAATCCTTTTCGCGGCATCATCGCATCGAAGGTAAAAGTCTTTGAAGACGCATCGCGCCAAAAGGAAATCGCCAATCTCGAAAGTGTCATCATCGACCTCGACAAAACCAAGCTCGCGCGCGGTGCGGTCGTGTTGGCAAAAATCGAACTCAAGGACGCAGGACTCACCCTTGCTGTGCGGCCCGATGATCCAAGCTCCGAGCTTCTCGAAATTCGCCACGCCAGTGGCACGCTCCTCATGCCCGGCGATCGCCGATTGGAAATTCGCAACACGAAGGGCACGATCAGCGGGATCGAGGTGAGCCTCAACGCCCGCATTGTCGGCTATCAGCAGGACGCGTCGAAACCAAGCGACCAAGAACAACTCGGTCAGCGCCGCGAGCTGATCGCGAAAATCATCAAACAACTCAACACCTGGCAATTCGATCCCGACTCACCACCGCGGCTCGGCATTGATCTCGAAGGCGATGCCAATCGGCACGAATCGTTTCGCGCGAAGCTGACCCTCGAAGCCGAGAGCATCGGAAAAAACCAACACACGCTCAACACGCTCAAAGCCGAAGCCGAACTCGCCGACAAACTGCTCACCATCACCTCGCTCAAGGCCAGCGACTGGTTTGGCGAGCTTGACGCACGGGCGGATTACGACATCGGCAAACGCCAAGGCCGCTTTGATCTTGTTTCATCCGTCGAGATCCCCGCGCTCTTGTCGGCATGGCTCAATATCCAATCGCCCGAAGGCCTCAGCGTCGAAGGCCCCCAACATCTTGAAGCAAACGGTGAATTTCACATTCCACCCGACGGCCCGCCGCAGATCGAAGCCACCGGTCGTGCCAGCCTGCAATCGATTGTTTTTCGCGACGCGCGCTTCGACAGCTTCAGCGGCACCTTCGCCAAACAAGGCGCGAAATTTTTTCTCAAGGACATCCTCATCACCAACCCCGACGGCGAGGCGAAAGGCAAGCTTCTGATCGACGGCCCCCTTCGCCGTGTGTCCATCGAATCCACCCTGCCCGCGAAAGTCTATCATCCGTTTTTCATCGGCAAGCCCTTGGGCAAAGTCATCGCAGACTTTTCCGAGCGCAAGAATGCGAAGTGTCATGTGACCCTCGAAGGCACGACCCACGCGGAAGATCGATCCGCATGGCGTTTCGAAGGGAAAGCCTCGGTCAAGAACATGAACTTCCGCGGAGTGCCGCTCGAAAGTGCCGCATGCGACCTCAAGCTGAACCATCAGGAACTCGACTTCAGCAACGGCAAGGTGGTCTTCAATTATGATGATTACGCGCTGCGCAATGCCTTCAACGGCAAGAGCACCGGCACGGCCGAAATCGAACGCATCCGATACAACGCGCCCGAAAAAATCGTCGAGGTCGTCAATGTCCGAGGACCTTTCTGGGCAGCGCCGCTTGTCCGACTCTTCGCAGCCAAGGTCGCCGACGACCTCGAAGCCTACCGCTTCCACCAACCGCCCAACATCCGCGGCTCGGGCAAGGTCGATGTCACAC
>CAYQRP010000279.1:0-1914 GCA_964419815.1 uncultured Luteolibacter sp.
TCAAGTTTCAAGAGGCAAGTGTGGAGAAGACACAAGACGCAAGACTTGAAGACGGGAGATGAAGAGTTCGGCTACTTCATTCCCAGCGCATCAATGCTAAGAACCAATCTCTAACTTTCTTCTTTGCGTTCCTTTGCGACCTTGGCGCCTTTGCGGTCAATCTTTCTGGAATATCAGAGCCGTGAGGCCAAGTTGCTCAAATGCGGCAAATTTTGGTAGTGGAGAAGCAAGTACCATCCCGCAGAGAAGGCTTGGAATCATCTCATGGTTGTTGAGGATGTTGGCATGAGCTATCGCAAATCACCCGCCGATCTCGAGGGTATGCCGCCAGGCATTGGGCACATCATTGGCAACGAGGCGGCCGAGAGGTTTTCGTTTTATGGAATGAAGGCGGTGCTGGCGGTGTTCATGGTGCAGTACCTGCATTTGATGGCCGGTGGAGAGGGGGCGCGGATCAGCGAAGTCGAGGCAACCGAGAAGGTGCACTTGTTCAACGGTGCGGTATATCTCACGCCGCTGTTGGGTGCGCTATTGGCCGATGCCTTCGTGGGGAAATATCGGACGATCGTCTCGCTTTCTTTGGTGTATTGCGGCGGTCATGCTGCGCTGGCGGCGATGGGCCTGACGGGAGATCCGTATCTTTGGCTAATGCTTGGACTGGGTTTGATTGCGCTCGGTTCGGGTGGGATCAAGCCCTGTGTGTCGGCGCATGTCGGCGATCAGTTTGGTGCGCGCAACGCGCATCTATTGCCGCGGGTTTTCAATTGGTTTTATTTTTCGATCAACATCGGAGCGTTTCTTTCGATGTTGCTCACGCCGTGGTTGCTCGAGTGGCATGGTCCGCATTGGGCCTTCGGTGTTCCTGGAGTTTTGATGGCCTTGGCGACCTGGGTGTTTTGGGCGGGGCGAAACCGCTATGTGCATGTGCCTGCGGCGGGCATGGGCTTTGTGCGTGAGTTGTTCAAGGGTGGCGGCGTCAAGGTCGTGGCCAAGCTGCTGCCGCTTTACATCTTTGTGGCGATCTTCTGGGCTTTGTTTGATCAGACCGGATCCACCTGGATTTTCCAATCGCAGGCGATGGATCGAAATTTTCTCGGATTCCAATGGCTGCCCTCGCAGGTGCAGTCGCTCAATTCGGTGTTCGTGCTGATCTTCATTCCGGTTTTTTCCTATTGGCTCTACCCTTTGATCAATCGCGTCTGGCAGCTTACGCCGCTGCGCAAAATTGGTCTTGGTTTGTTCATCATGACCGCATCGTTTGCCTTGGTCGCGGAGATTCAGCAGTGGATCGAAGCGGGCGAGCGTCCGAACATTTCATGGCAGATCCTTGCCTTTGCCTTGTTGACGGCAGCAGAGGTGATGGTGTCGATCGTGGCCTTGGAATATGCCTACACGCAGGCACCGAGAACGATGAAGTCCTTGGTCATGTGCTTTTACCTGGGCGCGGTGGCAGTGGGAAATTTCTTCGTCGCGGGCGTGAATCATTTCATCCAGATCCCCGAAGCGGCGGTGAAGCAATTGGAGAAAAATTATGCTTCTTTGATTGAAACGAAACATAGCGGCAGCGTCGCGGTGGCGGGTCATGACGGCGTGACAGGCACGATGGATGACATCGGCATCGAGTTGAAGGATGGCGCGGTGGCATCGTTGAAAATTCCCAGCGAGGAAATTTACCATCAGGCCGCGGATCGGATTGGCGAATTGGTGAGCGCGAGGGGCGGAAGTTTTCCGGCGGAGCGCTTGCTCAACGAATGTGCTTCGGGCCTGCGCGATCCGTGGGGCAATCCATTGCGCGTTGAGCTGATCAACGCATCGCGTTTGCGGGTGATCAGCGATGGTGCGGACCGCAAGAGCGGCAGCATGTGGGATGTGGGCTTGATGATCGAACTGCCGGAAAAACCGCAGGAGAAAAAG
>CAYQRP010000280.1:0-1896 GCA_964419815.1 uncultured Luteolibacter sp.
GTGCGCGAAACAGTGGAAACGCTTCAAGCGATGCGCACGGACTTCATCATCGTGCGTCACGCGCGCTCCGGCCTGCCGGGCATGATCGCCAAACAGACTCGCGCCTCGGTGATCAATGCCGGCGACGGCGCTCACGCGCATCCGACCCAAGCCTTGCTCGACGCGTTCACCATCAAGGAAAAGTTTCCCGATCCGGTTGGTAAAAAAGTTCTCATCATCGGCGACATCTTGCACTCACGCGTCGCGCGCTCGACCAGCACGATCCTCAAGAAGATCGGCGTCGATGTCGCCTACCTCGGCCCCGGTTCCTTGGTGCCGCAAAAAGGACCGGAGAACATCCGCCGCTTTACGAGTTACCAAGAAGCGATGGCCTGGTCGCCGGATGTGGTCTACCTGCTGCGCGTACAGATGGAGCGCCAAGAAGCACAATTTTTCCCAAGCCTGCGCGAATACCACCGCCTCTACGGCATCACCGATGCACGCCTTGCTGAGATCCGCCAACGCGGGCTCTACCTCATGCATCCCGGCCCGGTGAACCGTGGCGTGGAGCTTTGCGACGCGGTGATGGACTACGAACGCAGCCTCATCAACGACCAGGTCGAAAACGGCATCGCCGTTCGCATGGCGGTTCTCTACTGGCTCAAGCCCGATGCCGCGTCCGAGACATGATCAACGAGGTATCCACATCGATCAAGCAACCATGAACCTCCTCATCCAAAACGCCCGCATCGCCACGGAAGAAAGTCCGAACTTGGCGCACGGTGATGTGTTGATCGAAGGCGGTGTGATTCGCAAAATAGGCAAGGGGATCAAGGCGCCCGATGATTGCCGCGTGATCGATGCCAAGGAGCGGATTTTGATGCCCGGAATGTTTGATGCGCATGTGCACTTTCGCGAACCGGGATTTGAGGCAAAGGAAAACATCGCGACCGGATCCGAGGCAGCGATCAATGGTGGCATCACCGGTGTGGTGATGATGCCCAACACCGTGCCTGCGATCGACTCGGCGACAGTGGTCGGGCAGGTGCTTGCCATCGCTGCAAAAAATTCGCGCATCCCAGTCTATACTTCCGGCTGTGTCACCAAAGGGCGCAAGGGCAAGGAGCTGGCGGGCATCGATGGCATGCGCGCGCTGGGGGTGAAGATGCTCACCGACGATGGCGACACGACGGCTGACGCAGCGGTGTTGTTCCGCGCGATGCAGTATGCGGGGGAAATGGGCATGTTTTTTGCAAGCCATTGCGAAGTGCCTGAGCTTGCAGGTCCGCGCGCGCTCAACGAAGGCGCGATGAGTTACCGCCTTGGCATCCAAGGATCGCCGGCATGTGCCGAAGAGATCATCATCGACCGCGACATTCGTCTCGCGCACGCGACCGGTGCGCACATTCACATCCAGCATGTTTCGAGCAAGATCGGCATGGAAACGATCCGCTGGTGGAAACAGCGCGGCGATGTGAAGGTCACCGCCGAAGTGGCACCACACCACCTGATCTTTTGCGAAGACGACATCGGCGACTACGACACCCACTACAAGATGAACCCGCCGCTGCGCACCAAGGCGGACAACGCGGCATTGCTCGAGGGATTGATCGACGGCACTTTCGATCTGATTGCCACCGATCACGCGCCACACACGCCATTCGAAAAGTCGCTGGATTTTGTCAGCGCGCCGAACGGCATCACCGGCCTCGATACGGCGCTGGTTTCGCTCTACCACCACTTTGTCGCGACGGGCAAATTTGGCTGGGATCTGGTGGTGAAGCGTTTTGCCGCCGAGCCACGCCGCTTGATGGGTCTGTCGGTCCCTGCGATCAAGGAAGGCTCCGCCGCCGATCTTCTGCTCTTCAACACCGCGGGCGAAACGACCTTCACCCGCGATTTCATGAAGTCGAAATC
>CAYQRP010000281.1:0-1891 GCA_964419815.1 uncultured Luteolibacter sp.
TGGTCGTTGTGAAGTTTGAGGAATGGGATGATGCCCTGCGACTCACCATTGGTGCCTTGGATGTAACCACCGGTGCCGCGCACGGAGGTCCACGAACCGCCAAGACCGCCAGCCCATTTCGAAAGGAAGGCGTTTTCGGCAACGCCGCGGATCATGATCGACTCGATGGAATCATCGACCTTGTAAAGATAGCATGAGGAAAGCTGCGAGTGCAGCGTGCCGGAGTTGAAGAGCGTCGGCGTGGACGAGCAGAAGCGGCGGCCCTTGTAGAGATTGTAGAGGCGCACGACCCACTCATCGCGATTGTTTTCTTCGCGCTTGAAAAGTCCCATCGCCACGCGCATCCAGAAAAACTGCGGCGTTTCAAGGCGGCGCGGCTTGCTGCCGGTCTTGTCGACAATCAGATAACGGTCGTAAAGCGTCTGAATGCCGAGGTAGTCGAAGTCGAGATCGGCAGTCGGGTCGAGCGCTTCGGCAAGCTTGTCGAGGTTGTAGCATTCGAGCAGCTCGGGGTTGATGCGCTTGATCGCGACACCGTGCTTGAGATAGGCCTTGAAGGCGGTTTTGTGGGCCTGCTTGAGCTTGTCGATGCCATCACGCGAGATCGACCAGTTGAGCACTTCCTCATAGATGTAGGAAAGCAGGATGCGGCCGGCGAATTTCGCGAAATCGGCATCCTTTTCGATCAGCGACTTGGCATTGAGGATGATGGTTGCCTTGAGATCCTTTTCGGAAATTTCCGATCCGATCGAGCGACGAAGTTCGCGCTCGATCTCGATTTCGGAAAGGCAGAGGTCGAGTCCGATCGAAGCGAAAGAAATGCGCTTCTTGAGTTCCATGCCATCCCAGAACGACGAGCCGCCCTGCTCGTCGGAAACAGTGACCATGTACTCTTGGTTGGGATCTTCGGCGTTGGCTTCCTGTTCCTCGCGAAGGCGCGAGCGTTGGGCGCGATAAAGAATGTAGTGCTCGGCCGCCTTGAAGTGGCCCTGGCGCATCAGTTCCTCCTGCACCATGTCCTGCACATCCTCGATGTGGACGAACGACTGGTCGCCGCGGCGGATTTTTTCCGTCACCGCGTGAGCGATATCGATTGCGGGCTCGGGGTTTTCCTTGATCGTCAGGAAGGCCTTGCGCACGGCGATTTCGATTTTCGTTTCCGACCATGGCACGACGTTGCCGTTGCGGCGGATGAGGCGCACGGGCAGCGTGCTGATGCCGGCATTGAGATCGACCGATCCGTGCTTTTCGAGCGAGCGGCGGAAGGCGAGCGACTTGGCAACATCGTAGGCCTCATTTTCGAGCAGGGCCTTTTCGATGAGCAGGTAGAGGTCCGATTCGGAAAGACGCAGGCGGCCGCCTTCGTCGAGCGACTTGGTGAGCGAGTTGGCAACCGCGTGCGCGACATCGGAAACAAACTGACGGTTCACATCCGAGAAAATCGATTTCTCGTCCTCGCTGCGCGCGATGAGCAGGTCGGCCAATGAGTCGCCGATCGCATCGGCCACATCCTCGAGCGAAAAGTGCGACTCGGCGTTGCCGCGGGTGACGATGATGTCGGAAATCGGTGCGCGCTTTTCCTTCGGAAGCACATCGCGCCACAAGAACATGCGATCCGCGGGCGGCAATGCGAAACGGTCGGTGATGACTTGCTTGAGAACGATGTCTTCGGTGGGATCAATGGAACGATACATGGGGTTTGACTGGTGAAATTAGGTGTTTGGAAAATGTGTGAAGGAAGAGCGCGCGGCGGGGAACGGGCAAAGCCCTCCCCGTTCCATCGCGGATCAAAGTTCGTCGTCGTCGACGGCGGCAAGAGCCGAGGCTTTCTGGTACTCGGTGACGCGACCTTCGAAGAAGTTGGTTTCCTTCTTGATGTCCATCATCTCGG
>CAYQRP010000282.1:0-1884 GCA_964419815.1 uncultured Luteolibacter sp.
GACTGGCGGCTACCTGATGCAGGGATGTTTTGCGACAGGCACGCGCGCGGGAAATGCGGCGGCTCTTTGGTTGCAGAAAAATTCTTAATCGCGCACCAAAGTCATCACGCATTCGAGATGACGCGTGTGCGGGAAAAGGTCGAAGGGTTGCACTTCGAGCAAGCGATAGCCGCCTGAGGAAAGCTGTTTCAGGTCGCGAATCTGTGTCGCTGGGTCGCAGGACACATAGACGATGCGCGAGGGATGAAAGGCAATGAGTTGTTCGAGAAATTCGGGCGTGCAGCCCTTGCGCGGCGGATCGATGACGACTGCAGTTTCGTCTTTGGGGAAATCGATTTCCGCAAAGATCGCTTCGGCCGATGCGGTCATGAATGTGGCATTGTCGATGCCATTCGCCACCGCGTTGTTGCGCGCCCATTGGCATGAAGTTTCGGAAACTTCGACGCCGGCGACTTTTTCGAAATTTTTTGCCAACGTGAGCGCGAACAAACCGCTGCCGCAATAGGCATCGACGAGAAATTTTGCGCCGCCTGAAGATGCTTGTTTTGCGACATGGCCGGTGAATGCCGGCAAAATGAACGGGTTGTTCTGAAAGAAATCGCCGGCGAGAAATTCGAATCTAAGCTCGCCGACTTTTTCGGCGGCCGTGGCTTTGAAGTCGGTTTCGACGCGGCCTTCGGTCGCGCGCATGAGCACGGTTGAGCCGCGTTTGAAGCTTTTAGCGTTGGTGCGGATTTCATCGCGGATGCGAGGCAGCGCGGCATTGATTTCATCCATCGCGATTTTGCATTCGGGCACGTCGACCAACTGCGAGCGGCGGCCGTTGGCGAGGAATCCGATTTCACCAATCTCGCCATGGTGAGGTTTTTCGAAATGCGGCGTGATTTTGGAGCGGTAGTTCCAAATTTGCGGCGTGCTCATGCACGGATTGACTGGGAAAACGATGTCGGCCATGTGCTTGAGCAGCTCTTCGACCTGGCGCGATTTCCACGCCAATTGTTTTTCATACGAAAGGTGCTGGTATTGGCAGCCACCGCATTCGCCGAAGAGCGGGCAATGCGGTTGCACGCGATCGGGTGAGGGGACAAGCACCTCGACGAGGTCGGCGTGCGAGCAGTTTTTGTCGTTGCGATAGACGCGGGCCTTCACCACCTCGCCTGGCAGCGCGAAGGGCACAAACACCACCCAACCATCGATCCTGCCAATGCCCGAACCCAGATTGGTGAGCGAGTCGACGGTCATTTCGATTTCCTGATGGTAGGCAAAAGGAACCGGAACGAATTTTTTCGGCGGGCGTTGTTGCATGGGCGGGCGCATCATCGGGTTGTGGGTTGCGGCAGGCAAACGATTTCAACCCTGTGCGCTATCGAGGGCGTTAAGTACTTTCACCGCTTGCCATGCGGCCGCGACGTTGTGGACACGCAGGATGTTTGCGCCTCCCTGCATGCAGGCAGTGATGCAGGCAATCGTGCCGGCGTCGCGCTCTTTGGGATCTGCAATTTCAAGCACTTTTCCGATCACGCTTTTGCGGGAGACAGGCGCAAGGATGGGTCTTTCAAAGCGCCGCAGTCGTGAGAGTTCGCGCATGACGGTGAGATTGTCATCGCGTTGTTTGGCAAAATCGATGCCGGGGTCGAGCACAAGAGCCTCGCGATCGATGCCGGCCTGCAGCGCGAGTGCGATTTTTTCCTCAAAAAATTCTTCCATCGATTTCATCACATCCGTCCATTGCTGATGAAGGTGCGGGACTTTTGGTTCGCCGACGCTGTGCATGATCAGCAGTGCGATGCCGTGCTCGGCGCAGATGCGGGCATTCGTTTCATCTGGCAAGGCGCTCATGTCGTTGAGCAACTCGATTTGTTGGCTTGGTAAAATTTCGCGCAC
>CAYQRP010000283.1:0-1877 GCA_964419815.1 uncultured Luteolibacter sp.
GTTTGCCACCACCAGGCAACCGCCAGCACGGCGATCAACGCAATCGTGAGCGGAATCCGACGCGTTTTCATCTCATGAAAAATTTGATCCAAACCGCATGCGCTCCATTCATTGCGCGCGCAACAGACTTGCGCTCGCACGAAGGTAGTTCCAACCCGACAGAAGCGTCAGCCCCAGCGCCAACCACATCGACGGTTCACGAATCCATCCGTAGGGATGCGACAGCATCCGGAAAAAATCAGCCACCGCGCCCTGCGATTCGCTTCGACTCAGCGCCAACCAAACGAGACAGGTGATGCAAAAGGTCAGCTGCATCGTGGTCTTCCATTTACCCCAGCCATCGGCGGCGATGACCTGACCCGCCTCCACCGCGATCTGCCGCAGGCCCGTGACGAGAAATTCGCGGGCAATGATCAGCACCGTCACCCATACCGGACAAAGCCCCTGCTCGCTAAGGTACACAAACGCGGCACACACCAGCACCTTGTCGGCCAAGGGATCTAACAGTTTGCCCATCGCCGTCACCAAGCCGAGTTTGCGGGCGAGCCAGCCGTCGACAAAATCGCTGATCGCCGCCACCACGAAGGCCATCAAAGCCAGCCAAGGGCCGAAGCGATGATCCATAAGGGTCGCGCCGATGAACACCGCCGTCAGAACAAGTCGCGAAAGGGAAATGGCATTGGGCAGGTTCACTGCAGGATTATGCGCAATTTCATCCTGCTTGCAACAAGGGGTTGCAAGAGCGCCCCTCGACCATTACACAGCGGCGCCGCCCGCAAACCCGGCCCTTACAACATGAATCAAAGCGACTTCGGACTGATCGGATTGGCCGTCATGGGCCAAAACCTTGTGCTCAATGTGGAATCCCGTGGCTTCCAAGTCTCGGTGTACAACCGCACGACTTCGGTCACCGACGAATTCGTCGCCGCGCATCCGGGTAAAAAACTCGTCGGCGCAAAAAGCCTCGAGGATTTCGTCCAGTCGCTCGCCGCGCCGCGCAAGATCATGATCATGGTTAAGGCCGGTGGACCCGTCGACGCGGTCATCGAGCAACTCATCCCGCTGCTTGATAAGGGCGACATCATCATCGATGGCGGCAACTCGCTTTACACCGACACCGAGCGCCGCGACCAATGGCTCGGCGACCTTGGTTTCCGCTTCATCGGTGCCGGCGTTTCCGGTGGTGAAGAAGGCGCGCGCAAAGGCCCCTCGATCATGCCCGGCGGTCCTGCCTCGACCTGGGATGTGATGAAGCCGATCTTCGAAAGCATCTCCGCCAAAGTCGATGGCGAACCCTGCGTCACCCACATCGGCCCCGGCGGCGCGGGCCACTATGTGAAGATGATCCACAACGGCATCGAGTACGGCGACATGCAGTTGATCTGCGAGGCCTACAACATTTTCAAAGCCGCCGGCTTTAGCGCCGCCGAACTTGGCAGCGTCTTCAGCGATTGGTACGCGGGCGACCTCGAGAGCTATCTGATCCAGATCACTGCCGAAATTTTCAAGCAGGTCGATGCCGAGACCGGCAAGCCGCTGGTCGATGTGATCCTCGACACCGCCGGACAAAAGGGCACCGGCAAATGGACGATCATGAATGCGGTCGAAAATGCCGTCGTCATCTCGACCATCAATGCCGCTGTCGAAGCCCGCATCCTTTCTTCGATGAAAGATCGCCGCGTCGCCGCCAGCAAGGAGCTGCAAGGACCGAAGGCGGAAATTTCCGCAGAGAAAGCCGCACTCGTCAAAAAGGTCCACGACGCGCTCTACGCATCGAAGATCATTTCCTACGCCCAAGGCCTCGACCTCATCACCTCGATGAGCAAGGAAAAGAACTGGAATCTCGACCTCTCGAAGATCGCCGCCATCTGGCGCGG
>CAYQRP010000284.1:0-1868 GCA_964419815.1 uncultured Luteolibacter sp.
GACGCCAACCGCGCGCTCATGGGCTCGAACATGCAACGCCAAGGCGTGCCGCTTCTCGTTTCCGAAGCGCCACTCGTCGGCACCGGCCTCGAAGCGAAAGCCGCTCGCGATTCGCGTGCGGTGGTGGTCTCCGAAGCCGACGGCATCGTCGCCGCCGCCACGGCGGAAATCATCGTCACGACCCCCGACGGCAGCATGCCGGTTTCCGAAGAGAAATTCCTCAGTGATCCGGATTCGGTGAAGACGAATGTGGCCAAAGGCATCATGGCTTATCCGCTGCGCAAATTCATGCGCTCGAACGCCGGCACCTGCATCAACCAGAAGCCGATCGTCAAAAAAGGTCAGAAGATCAAGAAGGGCCAAGTGCTCGCCGACGGACCCAACACCGAGGACGGCGAACTCGCCATCGGTCGCAACGTGCTGGTGGCCTTCATGCCATGGAACGGTTACAACTTCGAGGACGCGATCGTGATCTCCGAAAAGGTCGTGAAAGAGGATGTTTACACCTCGATCCACATTTCGGAATTCGATGTCGCCGCTCGTGACACCAAGCTCGGCCCGGAAGAAATCACCCGCGACATTCCAAACGTCGGCGAAGAAGCGCTCCGCAACCTCGACCACGACGGCATCATCCGCATCGGCGCGGAAGTGAAGCCCGGCGACATCCTCGTCGGCAAGATCACTCCGAAGTCCGAAACCGAACTTGCTCCCGAAGAGCGCCTGCTGCGCGCGATCTTCGGTGAGAAGGCCGCCGACGTGAAGGACACCTCGCTGCGCGTGCCATCGGGCTGCGTCGGCATCGTCCAAGACGTTCGCGTCTCGCAAAGCGGCTTCGCCAAGAAGCGTCAGGAAAAGGTCGACCCGAACGAGCTGAAGAAGACGCTCAAGAAGATCAACGACGAGCACAAGAAGAAGGCCGACAAACTCACCGACGACCTCACCGATCGTTTGTCCGACATCCTTCTCAACGAGAAAATCCCGCTCGATGTCGTCAACGCGCAGTCCGGCGAAATCATCATTCCCGCGAACCGCAAGATCACCAAGACCCTGCTTCGCAAGTTGGCATCGGTGCACGATCACATCGAGATCGACCCGTCGCCGATCCGCAACAAGATCCTGGAAATCATCGGCTCCTTTGAAAGCCGCTTCCAAGAGCTCGACACCGATCGCGAGCGCAGGCTCGATTCGCTTGAATCCGGCGACGAAGTTGATCCCGGCGTCATCAAGGAAGTGAAGGTTTTCATCGCCGCCAAGCGCAAGCTGTCGGTCGGTGACAAGATGGCCGGTCGCCACGGAAACAAGGGCGTTGTCGCCACGATCGTTCCCGAAGAGGACATGCCCTTCCTTCACGACGGCACTCCCGTCGACATCTGCCTCAACCCGCTCGGCGTGCCTTCGCGGATGAACGTCGGTCAGGTGCTTGAAACCCACCTCGGCGTTGCTGCCAAGGCTCTCGGCTTCAAAGTTGCCACGCCGATTTTCGACGGCATCAAAGAAGAGGTCATTTGGAACTTCATGTCCGAAGCCAAGAAGGTCGACGGCGTCACCATGGTTGGCGGCGGTCAAAACGGCACCGCGCGTCCACGCAAGGCCGGCGAACCTGAAGGTCGCGGATTCACCTGGATCGGCGACGGCAAGGACGGCACCACGGGCGGCAAGTCGACACTCTATGACGGTCGTACCGGCGAGGCATTCCACAACCCGGTCGTGGTCGGCTACATTTACATGCTCAAACTCGGCCACTTGGTCGCCGACAAGATCCACGCCCGTGCGGTCGGACCCTACTCGCTCGTCACCCAGCAACCGCTCGGAGGCAAGGCGCAGTACGGTGGTCAGCGCTTCGGGGAAATGGAAGTCTGGGCCCTCGA
>CAYQRP010000285.1:0-1862 GCA_964419815.1 uncultured Luteolibacter sp.
ATTTTCAGAGAATAAGGCCGAGTGTGGCTTACTACGGGTACAGATACTATGACCCTCAAACAGGCAGATGGCCTAGCAGGGATCCGATTGGGGAAGAGGGTGGAGTGAACTTGTATGGGTTTGTGGGAAATGATGGGGTGAGCTGGATAGATCTTCTGGGATTAGCTCAGATAATTACGGATCAAACAAATGGTAAAACTTATTGGATTCCTGATGATTGCTGCTGCGAAAATGTAACTGAATATGATTCTTTGAATAAGGTTGTAAATTCTGCGAAAAAGGGTGCAAACGATCCTTATAAATCTGATGATACAAAAGCAGGTAAAACACCTGCGATGAAAGGAAATCCTAAAGCTTATGGACCTAACGATGGAATCCTGACAAATGATCCACGTGGAAGATGGATTCATGGAGGCGGTTCTGCTTTAGGAGACAAAGGTGCGAGAGCGCCCAAGCAACCGCTTTGTGCAACGATGGGATGCACGCGAATGCACAACGAAGATATACAAGATCTAGCTGATAAACGCAGGAATAAAGAAAAAGATGATCCTGATGAAAAGGTTCCGTATCAACGTGGCCTTTATGAAAAGGGAGGGTTGCCACCAGAAGTAGCCAAATGCAGAGAAAAGTTTAATTCTGAAGATTGTGTTAAAAAAAGAAGCAAATGAAAATACTTATCCATATATTAGTAGCTTTCTTATTGTCATATTCTGTTTTAGCAGAGGATGTATTTAAACTAAATCAGGAAATTGATTTGGTTATAAAAACCAAAAAGATTAATTCCGATAAAAGAAAAGTTACATTAAATGGTTTTTCAAAAGTTGGAAATACATTATTTTTTTCTGATTTCGATCCGCCGCATGAGATTATTGATGCGATAAGTGTTACTTTTAACAACCAAAAGGTTTTTTTAGATGTGAGTGGATTGTCTTGTAATGGGGCTTCGTTCGAGAAAAAAGATTTCAGAGTTAGAATGGTTAATAAAGATACGTTTTGGATTGATATTTATATTTCTTCTGGTGGAGTTTCTGACTATGTTGTCACATGGCTAATTAGTAATAATACATCTATTAGATATGCAATTTGCCCTTCCGGTGATGCGCCTCCAGAATGGTATCGGTAATGAAATGGGGTCAGAGGATTAGCATTCTGCTTGACTTGGCTCCTTGCTCGCCTCCGGGGTCAGTGAAAGCGCCGGGATAAACCGGCTTGGAAATGAGAATGAAAGAGTCTTACGAAGAACAACTAGCCATTGACTTTGGCCACAATCCCTACGCTGGGAGCGGTGACGCTCCGTGAACGGGGTCAGTCCTTGGATTTAAATCTTTTGGTCTGTTTTTACGCAGCAGTTGTGACTCCAGTCGAGGCTCACTAGCCGCAGCATTTCTTGAACTTGCGGCCATCCGCCAGCAGTAGAGTCGGTCCCCGCATTGTAACATTTCAATCTGAAAGATTTCTCCGAGCCACCTCTTCGCCGCCCTACCAATCGTCGCTTCGCACCGTCAAACATCCAGCTGCGTGCTGTCACGGGTGCTGCTCGCCTGCGGGTCCATGTGATGTGCGCGGTTAAGGTGTCGCGTTGAATAACTTTGCTCTGAAAGATGTGCCTACGGATCTCTGTCTTCCATCGACAGTGGGTAATTTCTTCCTTCCCATCCAGGCGGTGAGTAGTGATGCTCTGGGGGTGATTTGTCCACTGTCACCCAGCCGCCTTCGTACACGCCCCCGCCCAAAATCCCAGCAATCAAGGGGATCAAGGCCGCGTGTGGCGTACTACGGGTACAGATACTATGACCCTCAAACCGGCAGATGGCCTAGCAGGGATCCGATTGAGGAATTTGGGGGCGTTAACCTTTACTCCA
>CAYQRP010000286.1:0-1849 GCA_964419815.1 uncultured Luteolibacter sp.
TCCCATTTGTGTGAGCGTTTGCTCAACGAGGGCAATGAGGTCATCTGCATGGACAACTTTTTCACGGGTCGTAAGCGCAATGTGCTCCACCTGATGCAGAATCCGTATTTCGAGCTCGTGAGGCACGATGTGATCGAGCCCTTCAAGTTTGAGGTGGATCAAATTTACAACCTCGCCTGCCCGGCTTCGCCGCCGCATTACCAGCACAATCCGATCAAGACCACCAAGACGTCGGTCATGGGTGCGATCAACTGCCTTGGCTTGGCCAAGCGCGTGGGAGCGAGGGTGTTTCAGGCCTCGACCTCCGAGGTCTATGGCGATCCTGAGGTGCATCCTCAGCCCGAGTCGTATCGCGGATGCGTGAATCCGATCGGCATTCGTGCGTGCTATGATGAGGGCAAGCGTTGTGCCGAGACCCTGTTTTTCGATTATCACCGCCAGAACAATGTTGATATTCGGGTAGTCCGTATTTTCAACACTTATGGCCCGCGCATGTTGCCGGATGATGGTCGGGTTGTTTCCAATTTCATCGTGCAGGCCTTGCAGGGCAAGGATCTGACGATTTACGGCGATGGCACGCAGACGCGTTCGTTTTGTTATGTCGACGACCTCATCGAGGGTTTTGTGCGCCTGATGAATCATCCATCGCAGACGGGTCCGGTAAACATTGGAAATCCGGGGGAGTTCACGATGTTGGAGCTGGCCGAGATCGTGCTGAAGAAAGTGGGCGGTCCGTCAAAGGTGACGCACTTGCCGCTGCCGGGAGATGATCCGAAGCAGCGTCGTCCTGACATTTCGTTGGCCCAGGCGGATCTGGGTTGGAAGCCGAAGGTTGCGCTCGAGGATGGTCTGGATCCGACCATCGAGTATTTCCGCAAGTTGTTGGCGGAGGGCTGAGAAATCCGCTTGGAATCCGCGGCGGCATTGCATAGGGATTTCCTCCCCATGGCAAAGCAGGCACTCGGAAAAGGACTTGGAGCATTGATCAAAAAAGGTGCGGCGGCTTCCGTGTTGGAAGCGGATGCTACGGGTCGTGACATCAAGCGCGTGCGTGATGTGTCGCATGACCAAGTGGTGCCGAGTCCGCTGCAACCGCGCACGCATTTCATCGAATCGCCGCTCGACGAGTTGGTCGAATCGATTCGTCAGCATGGAATCATCCAGCCGCTGATCGTGCGTCCAGTCGGTGGCAAGCTTGAGCTCATCGCTGGTGAGCGTCGCTGGCGTGCGGCGGGCAAGTTGGGATTGGCGACGGTGCCGGTGATCGAGCGAGAGGCATCGGATCGTGATGTGCTCGAGATGGCTTTGATTGAGAACTTGCAGCGCGAGGATCTCAATCCGATGGAAGAGGCTGCGGGTTATGTGCGGCTGGCGAAGGAGTTTGCGATGAAGCAGGATGAAATCGCGTCGCGTGTGGGCAAGTCGCGGGCGAGTGTGGCCAATGCCATGCGTTTGCTTGATCTGCATGCCGATGTGCAATTGCTCGTTGCACAGGGCAGGCTGACGGTGGGTCATGCCAAGGCGGTGCTTGCGATCAAGGATCATGCCGCACAGTTGCTGGTGTCGGATCAGATCATCCGCAGGCAGCTCACAGTGCGCGCGGCGGAGAAGCTTTCCCAATCGATTGCCAACGGCAGCAATGGCACCGGTGCCGATGGTTCCAAGCCGACAGTTTCGCGCGAAGTCGATGTGCATGTGCGGGCCGTCACCAACCGCCTGCGCGAACATCTTGCGACGCATGTTTCGATCCAGCATTCGGCGAAAAAGGGCAAGATCGAGATCGAATATTACGGCAACGATGATCTGGCCAGACTGCTTGAGCTGATGGGCTTGCGGTCGATGGATTGAG
>CAYQRP010000287.1:0-1848 GCA_964419815.1 uncultured Luteolibacter sp.
TCGATGTGCTCGTAGCTGCGCGCCAACTTCTGCACGGCATTCACATGCATGCCGCCCTTGTGCGCGAATGCGGTGCGACCGACAAAGGCCGCTCGGGAGAAATGCGGGTTGTTCGAGACATCGTCAACGAAGTACGACAAATCTCGTAGTTTCTCAAGATGCGGAACCACTGCCATGCCCAGCTTGAGCTGCAGGATCGGAATCACCGAGGTGAGGTTGCAGTTGCCGGTGCGTTCGCCGTAGCCGTTGATCGTTCCCTGCACCTGCGTGGCACCGGCCTTGACCGCTGCCACCGCATTGGCCACGGCAAGCTCGCAGTCGTTGTGCGTGTGAATGCCAAAGGGCACCTTTGGCAAACGCTCACGCACCGCCTCGCAGATTTGCACAATCTCTTCGGGTAGCGTACCGCCATTCGTGTCGCATAAAACAAGACATGACGCACCGCCCTCGGCCGCCGCTTCGAGCGTCGACAAGGCATGCTCAGGAGAGTCCTTGTAGCCATCGAAGAAATGCTCGGCATCGTACATCACTTCGCGACCGTGCTTGACGAGGTGAGCCACGGTATCGCGGATCATTGCACGATTTTCTTCGACCGTCGTGCGCAGCACTTCGGTGACATGCAGCTCCCAGCTTTTGCCGAAAATCGTCACCACCGGCGTTTCGGCCTGAAGCAACAAGGCAACCTGCGGATCCTCATCCACCGGCGTATTGGCACGGCGCGTCGACCCGAATGCGGCGAGCTTGGCGTGCTTGAGCTTGAGCGATTTCGCATCACGGAAAAATTCCACATCCTTGGGATTCGACCCTGGCCAGCCGCCTTCGATGAAATCGATGCCGAACTCATCAAGCCGCTTGGCAATTCGCAGCTTGTCCAAAACAGACAATTGAAATCCTTCCCCCTGGGTGCCGTCACGCAGGGTGGTGTCGTAGAGGTATGCAGGTTTGGCGCTCATTGGCGGGGCGCGGGACTGTAGATGCCCAAAGCGAAATCGGCAAGAATGAACCAAGCCAAGGGAAAACAAGCCAAATAACCGCCTCAAGCCCTACCCTCGCGCTCCCGCTTTTCACGCTCGATCAGCAGCTTTTCCCGCGTCAGGCGCGGACCTCGCCACCTTTGTGCGATCAGCATGCCCACCAATCCTCCGCCGACATGACAGGCATGACCCAGACGAAAAACCGACGCGTAGCCGTGATCCTCGAGCAGTTCACCGATTTGCGAAAAGACCGGCACCTCAAGCGCAGGATCCGCCAAGGCAAGGATCAGCTCCCCGATCAACACACCACGCCCGAGGTTTTTTGCCGAAATCCCCAAGGGTAAAACCCTCGCATCAGGCGCAAGCGAGGCGAGACACAAGAGCAGAGCCATGACTCCGCCAGAAATTCCAACCAACACATCATGACCTATCAATAGGTGCATCATACCACCTCCGACGATGCCGGATGCCGTCACGCCGAGCATCACCCGCGATCCCATCATCAGTTCCAAGCGCGTGCCAAGCAGCCACACCAACAGCGCATTGACGAACAAGTGAACCCAAGAACCATGAAGCCAGCCGTGCGAAAAAATTTGCCAGTATCTCATCCCACTCATGCCCTCACGGCTTAGGCCAAGCGTTTGATAGATGACCTCACCATTTCCTACCGTATGCTCGACCCGCATCCAGAGGTGAATTAGCACGATCAAGCCCACCATCGCCCACGATGCCGGCATTCTCGCACGACGGCGAAAATCTTCGACCAAGTCATCCATCATTCCGCCCGAGGAGATCATGAAGCCATAGTCTCCCTGCGAAGTGAAAAAATTCAATCCACCGATCTCGCGCGTGGTTCGCGGGCGACGGGATCCTC
>CAYQRP010000288.1:0-1838 GCA_964419815.1 uncultured Luteolibacter sp.
ATCACGCTGATCCCCGGAGTGGTCGCAAGCAGTGCGGTCATTTGCGCCTGCATGTCGGTCGGATAACCGGGATAGGGCGAGGTCACCAGATCCACACCGCGCGTTTGCTCGCCGCGATGGATGACGCATGAGTCGCCGTCCTCATTGAATTCGACACGGTGGCCGGATTCTTCGATCGCCGCCGTGATCGCCTTGAGATGTTCGCGCGAAACGCGGTTGAGGCGCACCGCTTCACCGGCAATCGCCGCTGCCGCCATGAAAGTGCCCGCTTCGATGCGGTCGGGAATGACCGTGTGCTCGACGCCATGAAGCTCTTTGACCCCTTCGATCACGATGCGCCGCGTGCCCGCACCGGAAATTTTCGCACCCATCGCGTTGAGGAAATTGGCAAGATCGAGCACCTCGGGTTCGGCCGCCGCCGATTCGATGATGGTGATGCCCTCGGCGAGCGTGGCCGCCATCATGACATTGTCGGTTCCGAGCACGGTCGGTCCGTGCGTGCCGCGCAAATCGATTTCCGCACCGCGCAGACCATCCTTTGCGGTCAGCAAAATGTTGCCGCCTTCGAATTCGACCTTTGCGCCCAAAGCCTCGAGTCCACGCAGATGAAGATCCACCGGCCTATCCCCGATTACGCAACCACCCGGCAATGAAACCACCGCACGACCTTTGCGCGCGAGCAGCGGACCCATCACGCAAATGGATGCACGCATGCGACGCACAAGATCGTAAGGCGCGACATCCGAAATTTCCCCGCACGCGATCCGCACCGTGCCCGACGAACGCTCCACCTCGGCACCCAAGGCGCTGAGGATTTGGATCATGTAATTCGTATCCGAGACATCCGGCACGCGGCGAATGATGCACGGATCGCCGGTTAACAAGGTCGCTGCGAGAATCGGCAACGACGCGTTCTTCGAACCCGAGATATTGATCGACCCACGCAGGGTCGCTCCGCCGTGAACAATGAGTTTATCCATGAAAAAATTTCTAAACGGTCGGCCGACGAGCAAAGGGAAACCGTGCCACTCCGGAGAGGTCAGTCTTCACTTCGATGTCGGCGAAGCCGGAGTTTCGGAGAAATTCCGCCACCTGTGAAGCCTGATCGTGCCCGATTTCCAAAACCAAGCAGCCTCCGGGTTTCAGGCGCGAAAAAGCTTCAGGAACAAAGCGCCGGATCACTTCAAGCCCGTCGGCCCCGCCAAACAGGGCCAGCGCAGGATCGTGCATGACCTCACGCGAGAGGCTCGCCCGCTCGCTCTCCGGCACGTAGGGCAGATTCGCGACGATGCAGTCGAATTCGCCCTCGATGGCCGAGAACAAATCGCTGAGCACCATGCGAGCGTTGCCGATCTGCAAAGCTGTAGCATTTTCTTTCGCCAGTGCCAAAGCGTCTGGAGAAACATCGGCAAGGGTCACCTGCCAATCGGGACGCTCCGCCGCAAGCGTGAGCCCAAGCACGCCCGATCCGCATCCCATGTCGAGCACCTTGAGGTCATCGCCCAAGGGCATCGATAAAATCCACTCGACAAGCTCTTCAGTCTCCGGCCGCGGAATCAGCGCACGCGCATCGGATTTGAAATCGCGATGATGAAATGAAACCACACCCAGGACATGCTGCAAGGGCACACCTTCACCGCGCCGCTTGAGCATTTCGCGCAAGGGCACCAATTCGCTTTCGCCCAGAGGTCGGTCAAACTGCGTGTAAAGTTGCATGCGCGTGCAGGCCAACTGATGCGCGACCATGATCTGCATGTTGCGGCGCGCGTCTTCGATGCCGCGTTTTTCCAGATATCGCGTGCCGCCATCAATCGTTTCCAAAACCGTGCTCATCCGGA
>CAYQRP010000289.1:0-1830 GCA_964419815.1 uncultured Luteolibacter sp.
TAGAATTTTAAGAATCGAGAAGCATTTCGATTGCAAATGCGGCTTTCGCAAATAGTTTGCCGCCCGTCTACGCCCCGAGGAGCGCCGAAGCTTCTCCTGCTGACGCGATTCTCATGAAATTCTTTGTCACTTTTCTCACTCTTTCAGCACTCATCGGTCCCGCCAAAGCAGCTGTCATTTATTACGATACTCACGCTTCATATTCTAACACGATCGACGTGGGAGCTTCCTATGCGAACCTCTTTAAAATTGCCAAATTCAACATTCCTCAAGCCGCGCTCACTGGATCCAGCGTCAAAGTGACTCATCGCGCCAGGACTGGATCAATCACCGTCACCAACACAGGTGGCATTACCGCATCAATTCAGGCGCTCGATAGCGCTTTCACTGCGAAGCAATTCCATGCGGGTCATGATTCCTCTCAGCCCACCGTGAATCTCGGTGACGCAATGGACCCTGAATCCTTGTGACTTTATCCTGAAATTTTCGAGGCACACCAAAACTCCGCGCTTTTCTCTTCACTAGCTTCTTCCGTCTCCAAGTCTTCTGTCTTCTACCCTCTCTCGCTCCTTGCGCTCTTCCGTCGGATGATCCAATCTCATTCATGTCAAAAACCATTTTGCTGATCGGCGGCAACTCGGGCATCGGCCTTGCCACGGCAACGTTGCTGCACGCCTCAGGCCACTCGCTCGTCGCTGCCGCGCGTCAGGCCGGGCCGCTTGCAGACATGGGCATTCCCGTGCAGCCATTCGATGCCGCCGCGCCCGCGCTCAATGACTTGCCGCCGGTTCTCGACGGGCTGATCTATTTTCCCGGCAGCATCACGCTGAAGCCTTTCCACCGCCTCACCAGCGAGGATTTCATCAACGATTTTCAAACCAACTGCCTCGGTGCCGCCGCCGCAATCCAAGCGGCACTGCCCGCGCTAAAGGCCGCACCCTCGGCATCGATCGTGCTCTTCTCCACCATCGCCGTCGCGCAAGGCATGGCCTTTCACGCATCAATCGCCGCCGCCAAAGGCGCGGTCGAAGGTCTCACTCGCTCGCTTGCCGCAGAACTGGCACCGAAAATCCGCGTCAATGCCATCGCGCCCTCACTGACCGACACACCGCTCGCCAACACCTTGCTCAACTCCGATCCGAAACGCGAAGCCGCGGCCAAGCGTCACCCGCTGCAACAGGTCGGCCGACCCGAAGATGTCGCAAAGCTCGCCGCCTTTTTGCTCTCCGACGATTCGGCCTTCATGACCGGCCAAATTCTCCGCCCCGACGGCGGACTCTCCTCCGTGCGGACATTCTGATTTTTCCAAATCATGGAAATTGCCCTGATCCTTCCACAGCAGCTGTTTGCGAATCATCCGGCGCTGGCGAAAGGTCGCGACTGCTACCTCGTCGAAGACCCGCTCATTTTCGGCAACGACACGCGCTGGCCGCTTGCCGTTCATCAACAAAAACTCGTGCTTCACCGCGCCTCAATGCAGGCCTACGCGGCGGAACTCAAGGGCATGGGACATCGGGTGTCCTATGTCGAAAATCCTGGCGGGCCGAAGGTCGACAGCGTGAAGCTGCTTGATCAATCACTGCCACAAGGGGTCCGCGTCATTCACATCGCCGATTCCGAAGACGATGTGATGATGATGCGCCTGCGCCGCCTCGCCCGCAATCGGGGCGCGGAATTGCGCGTGCACGAGTCGCCGAACTTCCTCAGCCCCGCCGATTTCCTCGCCGCGCACCTCGCCGGAAAGCGCAAGCCCTTCATGGCCAGCTTCTATCAGGCCCAGCGCAAACGCCTGCGCATCCTGATCGAGGATGATGAATCACCCATCGGCGG
>CAYQRP010000290.1:0-1830 GCA_964419815.1 uncultured Luteolibacter sp.
AGCGCCTGCTTTGGGAGCAGGAAGTCGTCAGTTCGAATCTGGCCGCCCCGACCACCCATTTTAGAACGAAAAGCCCCTGTTTTCAGGGGCTTTTTTGTGTTCAGCTCTAACGAGACTTCTCCGTCGGTCTCCGGTGGTTTTCGCAGAATTCCGGGTTAATGGTGCATTTTTGGCAACTGATTTGGCAACTATTTTAGGTTTCTTAACTAAATCCACGACTGACACTAGCACAGACGCCAATCACAATACTGACCGTGAGCAAATCATCAGTGAAATCCGAGGCGACCGACTACCCGGAGTTTGCCGTGCGCGCCGAGGTAATCGGACGCTTCTTTTCACCACCGCTTGCCAGTAGCACCTTCTACGACCTCGTGAACAAGGGGAAGATCGTGCCGATCAAAGGCATCCGTGGGTTCTACAAGCTGAACGACTCTCTCCGCCGGCTCGGGCTGCGCGAAGTGCCGAAGCTGCCGAGCGAGGTCCCCACCAGAACTTCCGAGGAGGTCATTCGGCTTGCCTTTAGCGTAATCGACCCTGAGGTCTTCGATGCGCCTTCTTGGCTGTTGGTGGTCGAAGCTATTGGTGCTGCGGACTTGCACCATGCGCTGTCGATCGTTGCTCTTTATGGTGATCACGTGGCGCAGCTCCCAGACGACCGAACCAAACGTGGCTACATGCAGGGGGTGTTGGATGCGGCCTTTTTGGATGCCGAGTAGGATTTAGGTGGGTTGGTGACTCTGCGGTATCGCTGATCTCTGCTGCTCGTGATCATATTAGCCATTTTGGCTTGCCCATCAAATCAGGCCACTCGACCAGACAGCTGGGCCGGCAGTGCTACATGACAGGATGCCATTTCGCAAAAACCAAACTTGCCTAGTTTTCCTCATTTGCACGCGGTTTCTGCCTATTTTCAGAAGCGGGTCATGTGTAGGTTTTTGCCTAGCTAGTCCCCGCCACATAAGGCCTACAGAGCGCAGATAGGCAAAAACGGTTTCCACATTGATTGCCGAGGGGGGTGACGTGCCGAAAACTCGGGAATTGTGCCTATGGAGGCAGTCATCGAGTCTTGGGGTAAGTTGGCGATAATTGATTTCTCATGAAATGGGCTCGACCGGGTCTGTCGTAAGCACTGCAGGCCCAGCTGCATCTTCGTTCACTTCTGTTATCGCGTGATGAAAAAAATCACAAAACCCGACTTTACCCTTGTTCTCGTGGGGGGGGTAGGGTAGCCTTTCACTTCAGTTTCACTCCTTTGAAACGCAGAGGCGGGCTTCCGGTTCCGCCTCTGCTGTTGAGGGGTAGTTGAGGGGCGCTGATTTTGGCAGTGCTACATCGCAAAAGATCATTTTCTAAAAAGTCAAACTTGCGGGGTTTTAGTCGATTGTACCGCATTTTTGCGTGATTTAAAAAATCGACATGTGCACGTTTTTGCCGGCTTTGTGTCCATTTTATGCGGCCTGCAGCGAAAAAGCACGCAAAAACGGTTTAATTATTGGTTTCCGGAGGTTTGGCGAGTCGAAAACCCATGAATTATGCCTCTGGAAATGGGTCAGCAAGGCATCGAAAACGGTGACGGCTCCGCCATGATTATCAGCCTCAGACCCCAATCGTAACCGATGGACGATGATGCGTACGCTGCCGTTGCAGCCGGGCTGGTTGTCAACGAGTCATGCGCTCACCCGGCCTGGCGCCGTCGGCCTCCAGTTTGAAGTGCCGGATGAGAATGCGTGCCTGCACCTGGCGGACGAGCTCGCTACGGGAGTAGTAGGTGCGGGTCACGCTTTCGGGGTCCTCGAAGTAGTCCATGGCGATGAATCCATATTCCAGATA
>CAYQRP010000291.1:0-1828 GCA_964419815.1 uncultured Luteolibacter sp.
ACAGCATTAATCAATTACCCACCCGGCGTCGATCAAAGCGTCCGTACTCTTAAAGCTTAGAGTAGCTCCACTTCTGCTGTCATTCAATTGTGCGACCTCGCTCATAAGATCTTGAATTGACATAAAAGCCTTTCGGCCATCGCTGTTTTTGAAATGAAGTCTGCCGTCGGGTGCGCCAATTCGCATCTCACTGATCGCCTGCTTGGTTTCGTCTCTCAGTGATTTCGACCACTGTTTGCCAATTGAGGAATTCATGATGCAAGCTGGATTTTCTTGTGTTCGATTTGGAGTTTTGACTTAAGCGCTGTTCTGCAATCAAACAATCTTAGAAGGTCATTCTCGATCTTCGACAGAATTTTTTCAGCGCTCATCTCTTTTATAGAAGAATAGCTGTATTTGAAATAAACGCCGTATTTGAGAATCTTATGATTAGCGGCGTTTTCTGGATTAAGCCACAAATCATGCTTTTTCAGATCCTCCGCAAGAGCTTGAACATCCTTCTTGGTGCAGGACTCGACATATAGACGATAATGACCGCCTTGTATTTGAATCCCTAGAAAAATCTCATCATCTTTGTACTCAAACTTCGCTTTTAAACTCATCAATGCAAGGCCCTTAGAGAAAGACACTTCTGCATGCTCCATAAAAAACTCAAATCCTAATCTATTGGCATTATCAAGCTTCTTACCTACCATTTCAGCAAAGCTAGAATAGCGAATTTTTTGGGCAACATCGAAGAGCCTGATTTGCTTCAATAACTCTTCCTGATAAGGATCATAAGAGAGTGATACTTCTGGAGTTATAGTTGCCGTATGCTTGATTTTAATGAGAATTTCGAGAAGTGTACGATATTCACTGAGCATGTCAGCGACAAATGAATTATCTGTTTTCAAATCAGCAATAATGTTCAATACATCATCATATGTCACGATGCGAACATTGGGATGTGATGTGCGAAATTTCTTTCCAGGGTCGGAAAGGCTCAAAAGAATGAAGGTTGCCTTCAAATTTTGCTGAATGGATTTTTCCACATATTCAGTCATCTGTTTTGAACATGGAAGGCTTTTAACTTTGTTTTCTACGATGTAACACTTATCGTCAGCATTAACCACAAGATCAAAATTCGATTTTTCCCGTTGCACGCTATCTACCTTAATCAAGCCTTCGTGATTAAGAAAACGCCTCGCAAAATCGAGGCTGTTCTCAAATAGCCAGCCAATTAAATTGCTATGGAACAACTCTTTGGATGACAGGGAAAGCGTACAAATCAGCGATTTCCTGAATAACGCAACATCGTTGGCATTGAGTTTTTCTGTTGTCATTCAAAAAGACTATTAAATCAACATTGATGTTCTGTTTTAGTGCTCTACACAGCCCAACACTTATTCGATGCACTTCAGCGCACCTAGTAGAGTAACTTTGGCGCCAACATGGTGACTCTCACTCAATACGGTTCCGCTTCTCACGGAGTGTCCTTAGTAAACCTTTTTGCCATTAACGGAAACTGTCGTTCCATTGTGAAAATCGCGGATCTCGTCCACTTCTTCTTCTGAATTCACCGTTAGAAGTAATTCAAAGAATTTATCTGAGATTTCATCAGCAATTGCTTCGCCCTCAGCTTCGCTTATTTGCCCGTTGGTAGTAAAATCGGCGGCAATAGAGTAATATTCATTATTATCATCAGGAATCAGCCTGATGTAAGACTCGGTTAGATTCCCCAATACAGACGGAAAGTAAAAACCTTCTAATTCTTGCCTTGTGGAGTCGGCGCAATCTTGAAGGCCAAACTTGCTCTCTAAAGTTTCAAATGGTGTCATGATTGTATATT
>CAYQRP010000292.1:0-1821 GCA_964419815.1 uncultured Luteolibacter sp.
TCGCCATCGAGTGTCAGCACGGTGACTTTGCCCGTTTGTTCGGGAAAGCGGGTGATCAGTTCTGCGTCGTCGCCGAGAATGATGCGGTGGCAGTACTTGCGCATCTTTGGCAGTGCGAAGACGCGCCCGATGCCAGGCATGCCGTGGATGTTGGCCAGGTAGGCTGCGCGCTTGCCTGGAAGATAGTCGGCACCTGCCGCATGCAGGGCGGCGTTGGCGCGTTTGCCGGTATCCATGTCGTGACTCACGAGCAAGTAACGCAGTGAGGCTGATTTGAATTCGAAGGCTTGCTCGTGCTGATCCTTGGCTGAAAAGTTCGCAAGAGATTGGCCCACTTCACAGGGCGCACCGAGGGCTGAAATTCCGATTGAAACAATCAGACAGGAAACGATTCCAATGAGGTGGCGAAGTGTGGATTGTGCGATGTGTTTCATGATGTGTTGATAAAATACAATGTAGCGTTCCGAGGCAAGTCGAATGGATGCTGTTGATACTCATTCTCAACAGCGTGAAAATGTCGCATTATTTCAGATGGTGGCTTGATAAGACATTCTTCGTCGTTAGCTTCGCTCCCAGAGTTATGAAACATTTCATCGCATTGTCTGTGTTGTCGGTGGTGCTCGGAGTTCATGAAACAAAGGCCGCAAGCCTCGAGGTCGACAAGTCCCGCAGCCGGATCCAGGTCGACGCCAAAGCAACGGGCCACCGTTTCACAGGCAACCTCAAGTCCTATGAGGTCGATGTTGAAGGTGATGCCAATTCGCTCGACCCCAAGTCCTTCAAGCTGAATTGGAAGTTTAAGGATCTCGACACGGATGACGCCAAGCGAGATGCCGAAATGCTCAAGTGGCTTGGCAGCGATGATGAGAAAGGGTCGTTCAAACTCGACAAGGCATGGATCGATGAAAAAGGTGCGCCGCACGGCGCGGGCACCCTTACGATTCACGGTGTTTCCAAAAACATTTCGTTTCCCTACACGGCCAAAAAGGATGGCGACTGGGTGACGATCGACGGCAAGGTATCGATGGATTATCGCAACTTCGATCTACCCGTCATTCGCGCGCTTGCGGTCATGACGGTTGATCCGCAGTTGGTGGTGCGTTTCCATGTCGTTGGAAAAATCAAGTGAAGCTCAAAACTTTTTAGAATCATCCGAGCAATGACTCCCGAAGCATGGTGGCAAAGGCGTTTGGAATGGGCGAAGTCGGTGATGACCGAGTGCTTTGCCAACGGATTTGGATCGATGGCAAAAATCGAGCCGCATTTGGCGCAAGGTTTGACGCATGTGATGGCGCGACCCGGTTCACTGGTACGTGCGGTCGCGGCATATCTGATCGGACTTGAGATGGGGTTGATCGACGAGGCGGCCAAGGCGATTGGTTGTGGCATTGAGTATTTGCATACGGCTTCGCTCATTTTTGACGATTTGCCTGCGATGGATGATGCGCGGTTGCGGCGCGGCACTCCCTGCGTGCATGTGGTACACGGTGAGACGGTCGCGATTCTTGCGGCCTTGGCTTTGGTGAACCGTGGTTACTCGTTTCTTTGGCAGGGAATCTCACAGGCGCAATCAGGCGAGCGCATGCAGCAGGCAGGTAAGTTGGTCGATGAATGTCTCGGCGTACATGGTGTGATCGGTGGTCAGGCCATGGACTTGAGAGGTGCCGGCAATGCCTCATCGGTGGCCGATGTCACGGAGGTGGCCGCTCGCAAGACTGGCGATTTGCTGCGTCTGTCACTGGTATTGCCCGCAATGGTGGGGAGTGGCACGGATCGTGAAATTCAATTGCTCAACCGCATTGGTTTGTTGAGAGGTCTGGC
>CAYQRP010000293.1:0-1818 GCA_964419815.1 uncultured Luteolibacter sp.
TCGGGGATCTTGATGCGGTTGCCGGCGACCAGCAGCACGACCATGGTTTCGCCGATCACGCGACCGAGACCGAGCAGCACGGCAGCGAGGATGCCAGAGAAAGCCGCGGGCACCATCACGCGGAAGGCGGTTTGCAAGCGTGAAGCACCAAGCGCTTCGGAGGCTTCGGCGTAAGCCGAAGGGACGTTGTTGAGCGCGTCCTCGGCGAGTGAGAAAATCGTCGGCACGCTCATCAGCGCGAGCAGGCAGCCGGCGGTGAAAATGTTGAGGCGCTCGTCGATCGGAAATCCGGGCACCCAACTGAGTGAATCGAAAGTGGAAATTTCGCGAAGGATCGTGCCGAAAACCATGATGCCGAGGAAACCGAGAACGACCGAGGGAATTGCTTGAATGAACTCGATAACGGGCTTGACCAATGCCTGCTCGCGTGGCGCAGCGAACTGGTTGACATAAATTGCCGCGCCAATGCCGACCGGGATTGCGATCGTGAGAGCCACGACGGCAATCATCAGCGAGCCGACCGCCAAAGGAATGATGCCGTAAAAATCCTGCCATTCGCCGCCGGTGACCCATGACTTGCCGGTGAGGAAGGAAATGAATGCGGCGGAAATTGGCACTGGATCGGTGTGCGTCCAGTTGTGAATCTTGGCAGGTGTGGACTTCAGGTCGGAGACGAGAATCGGCCATGCGGCTTTCGCGGCGTTGAGATAGCGCGAAGCGTTGGCTTGGCCAAGGTCGCTGGGAAGATTGGGCAAAACACTTTCAACCGAACCCGCCAACTGCTCGTGCACTTTCACGCAGTCGGGTTTTTTTTCCATCAAGCTTGCCATCGGGCCTTCGACATCGGGCTTTTCGGCAAGTGCGGCCTCGGCGTCGGCAATGAGTCTTTCGCGCTCGGCCGGATCCTTGGCATTGGCGGCCGCAGCGAGCAGGGTTTTGCGGTCTTTTTCCAAAATATCGGCGGTCTGGATCGCCTCCTTGGTAGCGGTCACCGACTCGGTCATTTCCATCACCAGCGAGCCGAGGTCCATGCCGGCAGACTCGAAGTTGTCGATGGTTTCGCGGAAATTTTGCAGCGGCTCGGCGTGCGATTGGCGGGCGGCAGCAAATGCGGCGTTGAGCCTTGCCACGAGTGGAGGTTCATCGGTCGCTTCGGCAGGCCAATCGCGCAGCGAGTTGATCAACTCCTGGCGCTCGGCCGTAGTGAGGTGCGGGGTGGCGGGAAGATTGGCGAGCGCCTTGCTGCGTTGCGCTTCGTAGTTGGCGCGCAGCACAGCGAGCATGCCTTCATCGCCACCAGTCGCGGCAGCGGGATTGTTGAGGATCAGATCGCGGGTCGGGCCGACTTGTTCGCTGAAGCTGTTGTAGAGAGCGGAGGCTTCCTGCGAGCGTCGCAGCTCGGCAAAGCACTTGCCATTGATCTCGGCCTGATAGGCGCGATTGAGCAAACTCGTGACCTGCTCGTGGGCGGTGAGATTTTTGCGCGAGATATCGACAAACTCGAGTCCTGCGATGCGATACACTTCCAGCTCGCGGCGGTAACCCGGAAAGAAACCCAAGCCCTCGCGAAGAAGGAAAACAATGATCAGCAGCAGAATGAAAATCGTGAGCCCGGCATTTGAAGCAAAGAAGAACCGGATCGCCCGCTCAAAGGAAAAACCCTTTCGCTGAAAGCGGTGGCCACTGGATTCGGAGGGTGGATTGGGGGAAACCATGCAGGGCTGGCGAAGTGGAGCGCGGATGGCGGGTTTGGGCAAGCAAATGAAACGGGCATCGCTGGATCTGCAACGATGCCCGTTTGGTAAGCAACCGATAACC
>CAYQRP010000294.1:0-1807 GCA_964419815.1 uncultured Luteolibacter sp.
GCCGCCCAATGTGGCAGGGTGGGACTGGGGAAAATCATGGATCAACACCAACACCCTACTCGCGCGCTATAATCTCGCCGGGGTGCTTTGCAGAAGCAGCGGCAAAAGCGAAACCATGCAACCGATTCGCGGCAAAAAAATTCCGCGATTCGCGAAAATGCGGCCGATGGCCCAAGATGAGTCGGGTCCGGACTACGAAAAAATAGCGCCCGCCGCCCTGCGCGAAAACCCGGAGAAATTGGTCGAGTCGCTGGTCTTGCGGTTTTTCCACCAACCGCTTCCCGCCAACGCCTCTGCCTCATTCGTCGAATATGCCGAATCGAAAAAAGGCGCGTCATTCACCGACAAACAGGTCGCCGAGCTTTGCCATCTGATGCTCAGCACACCCCATTACCAGCTTTGCTGATCCAAAAATCAACCCACATCAAACTCCATGAAAACCCGCCGCGAATTTCTCCGCTCGACCATGCTCGGTGCCTCCTCGGCATGGACGGTGCCGATGTTTGTCGAACGCACCTTTGCGCAGCTCCATACGGAGGCCAAGGACCTCGCCGTGCAGGCGACGACGGGCAAGGATGATACGATACTCGTAGTAGTTCAGCTTGCGGGAGGAAACGACGGGCTCAACACGCTGATTCCCTACGCGGACGATGCCTATCACAAGGCGCGTCCGCGAATTGCAAAGAAGGAAAAGGAAATCATCCGCCTCAGCGATCATGTCGGCTTGAACGCCGCCATGCCGTTTCTCGGCTCACTTTACAAGGAGGGCGGGCTCGGCATCGTGCAAGGGGTCGGCTACCCGAATCCGAACCGCTCGCATTTTGTTTCCACATCGATCTGGGAAACCGGCGATACCAGCAACCGCTCCGCCACCGGCTGGCTCGGACGCTACTTCGACAACGCCTGCCCGGGCGCGGATCCCACGGTCGGCATGAGTTTCAACAAAACCCAACCGGAAAGTTTCGGCGCGCTCAAAAACCCCGGCGTGAGCCTCAGCTCACCCGAGCTCTACCGCTGGATCCACAGCGGCGGCGAAAAGGCGCTGGCCGAAGAATTTTTTGCCGAGCTCAACCAACCGAACGATGATGATGAAATCGTTTCCGGCGGCTCGATCGCAATGCCCGCAGGCGGCCGTCACGGCGGCATTCATGGCGAAACCAATCTGGCTTTCCTCGAACGCGTTGCCCTCGATGCACGCGTCAGCTCCGCAAAAATTCTCGAGCGCGCGGCAAAGCACAAAACCAAGGTCACCTATGACGGCACGCCGCTCGCGCGTAATCTTAATCTAGTCGCACGCATGATCGCAGGAGGCATGCCGACGCGCGTTTATTATGTGAGCCACGGCGGCTTCGACACTCACAACCAGCAGGTGAACACGCACGACCGTCTGCTCGGCCAACTCGACAGCGGCCTCAAGTCGTTCTTTGCCGACCTGAAAGAACAAGGTAATGATAAGCGTGTCGTGCTGATGACCTTTTCGGAATTTGGCCGCCGAGTGGCGGAAAATGCCAGCGCGGGAACCGATCACGGCAAAGCATCCTGTTTGTTTGTTGCAGGCGCAGGCGTTGCGGGCGGACTCCATGGCAAACACCCGAGCCTCACGGAACTCTCGGAAGGGGACATCACGCACAGCGTTGATTTTCGCAGCGTCTACGCGAGCCTGCTTGGCGATTGGCTGCGCGCACCCAACCTCAAGCCAATCCTTGGTGCGAACTATCCAAAGCTCGGATTGATCCGCGCATGAGCGTTTGACCGCTTTCGGCTTTGCCGCGGCGGGGGATGGGTTCATGATGGCCTCGATGCGCGA
>CAYQRP010000295.1:0-1800 GCA_964419815.1 uncultured Luteolibacter sp.
GAAATGAAAACCGGCTGCGGGTTGCCGTTGCCGAAGGGTTGCAGCAGGTCGTAGTCGGCCATGAAGTCGAGTGACAGCTGATCAAAGCCCAACTCCATGTCATACATCAGCGTCGGCTGGCGTTGCTCTTCGCTGGTATGGCGAAGTACATAGTCGCTGAAATTTTTTCTGAACGAATCGATTTTACCCTCCTCGATGGAAAGGCCTGCCGCCATGGCGTGACCTCCGCCCGCGAGCAAGTCGTCATCGCAAGCACGCAGCGCCTCGACGAGCGAAACTCCTTCGATGCTGCGACCCGAGCCTTTGCCGATGCCGTCTTCGTCGATGGCAATGATGAAGGTCGGCTTGTGATACTGTCGCATGAGCCTTGAGGCGACGATGCCCACCACACCATGATGCCAGGTGCGCGAGCCCAGCACGATCACCGGATCGCGATGCGGATCGAAACTTTCATTGAGCAGATCGACAGCATCGGTGCGGATGCGATTTTCAAAAGTCTGACGCTCGCGGTTGTAATCATCGAGCTTCAAGGCGAGCTCGCGCGCGAGTCTGCGGCAATCGGTAGTGAGTGTTTCGAGTGCGTCCTCGGGCACATCCATGCGCCCCGCGGCATTGAGTCGCGGTCCGATGCGGAAGCCAACATCCATTGAGGTCGGAAGCCCGCTGATCCCTGCCACTTCCTGCAAGGCGCGCAGGCCGGGGTTGAGCGTGCGCGACAAGTGCTGCAAGCCGTGACGCACGAGCAAGCGGTTTTCTCCCACCATCGGCACGATGTCGGCGATGGTCGCCACCGCGACGAGATCGATGAGTTCCTTGAGATCGAGATCGGTCGGACGCGTTTTCAGCAAGGCATGACCCAGCTTGAACACCACGCCCGCCGCGCAAAGATAAGTGAATTCTGTGCCGCACTTGGGGTTCACCAATGCGCAACAATCAGGACGCCCTTCAAGCAGTGGCTCGTGATGGTCGACAATCACCACATCGATCCCCGATGCGCGCAGCGCCGCGCACTGCGGGATCGACACGGTTCCGCAGTCGACGGTGATCAGCAAATCCGGCTTTGGCCCCTCGGCCATGCAGCGTTCAAGCGCCGCATCGCTCAAGCCGTAACCCTCCGGTCCGCGCCTCGGAATGAAATGCCGCGGCTGCAAACCATAAGACATCAGGATGCGCCGCATCAGGGTGATCGAGGAAACGCCGTCGACATCGTAGTCACCAAAAATACAGATTTTTTCACCGCGATCCACCGCCAACAAGATCCGCTCAACGGCCAAGTGCATGTCGGGGATCAGAAAAGGATCGGCCAAATCCTTGAGCCGCGGTCTCAGGTAACCCTCCAGATCGACTCCTTCCGGCAGGCCTCGCTGACGCACCAAATGCTCCAAAACCGCAGGAAATCCGCCCGAAACCGCCTCGCCGTCCGCCTGGAACGGCTCACCCCGTGGAACCCATCTCGATGCCTGAACACGCATAACTTCTAGGCGGACCCTAGAAAGGGAATTCGCCCTCGATCAAGGTTGGAAAATTTTCGACGCGCATTTCGTGACATTGCGACACTTTGACGCACTCAAAGCGCGTCATTTTGTCGCTAATTGCAACTTTTTGAAGGAGTGACGATCGTGACTTAAATTTTCAAATAACTTAAAATCAATGAGTTGCATGAATTTTCCCGATGCTGGCACGAGGGATGCGATAGCGAGCCCGAACCAAAAGGCCCCAAGGGGCAAATTTGAAAGGAAATCACACTCATGTCCAAAATCCTCGGAATCGACCTCGGCACCACCAACTCCTGCATGGCCG
>CAYQRP010000296.1:0-1793 GCA_964419815.1 uncultured Luteolibacter sp.
TCCGCTTAGAAGGCGGATGCTCTATCCAGCTGAGCTACAGGCGCTGCTGCGAGTAATTGTTAGCAGTGGTGGCGGGTGATGTCAAAATCAGCTTCGATGGTTGTCGCAATGGGTTTTTGGCTTTCAGCATGCGGATTGGCGGCGTAGGTTTTGGTCATGCGCACGGCGGTTTATGCGGGATCCTTTGACCCACCCACGAATGGTCATCTTTGGATGATCGAGCAGGGCCTGGCGATGTTCGACTCGCTGATCGTGGCGATCGGCACCAATTCGGCGAAGCGTTACTCGTTCAGCGTCGAGGAGCGCTTGGAGTTGCTCAAGGCGTCGACGCGTGAGAGCGAGCGCTTGAGCATTACGCATTTCAACAACCGCTACCTCGTCGACTATGCACGTGAGGTGGGCGCGAAGTATGTGCTGCGTGGGATTCGTTCACCGCATGATTACGAGTACGAACGTGTGATGCGTCAGATCAATTCCGACATGGCACCGGAGATCACGACGGTGTTTCTGATGCCGCCGCGCGACATTGCGGAAGTTTCCTCGAACATGATCAAGGGTTTGATCGGTCCTGCGGGATGGGAGGAAACGGTGGGGCGCTATGTGCCCAAGCCGGTGTTTGAGAGCTTGGCCAAGCATGGGGCTGGAAAGTTCGGCGGTTGATGCTCATGGCAATCGCCTTGTCAACGCGGCGAGAGTTCGGTTGACTTCCCACATGACGAAAAGCGATCGAGATTTTTTGTACCGTTTGTTGGAAACCCCGAGTCCGACAGGATTTGAAATGCCAGGTCAGCGGGTGTGGGCGGATTGGATCAAGAGTCATGCGCAAAGTGTTGAGTGCGACGCCTACGGCTCGACCTGGGCGAAGCTCGCGGGCAAGTCTGATAGAATCGTGATGCTCGAGGCGCATGCCGATGAAATCGGTTACATGGTCAAGCACATCGACGATCGCGGGTATTTGAGATTGGATCGCATGGGCGGATCGGATGCGGCGACGGCGCGGGGCAGGCGGATCAAAATTTTGGGCGACAAGGGCGAGGTGGCGGGAATCATCGGCAATACGGCCATTCATTTGCGTCGCGACGAGCATGGATCGGAAAAGGCTCCTGCGGTGCATGATTTGTGGGTCGATGTCGGAGCCTCGAACGCGCAGGGCGTGGCCAAGCTTGGAATCCGCGTCGGGCATCCGGCGGTGTATCAGGACAGCCCGATGGAGCTGGCAAACAAACGCATCGTCGGTCGCGCTTTGGACAATCGGATCGGTGGCTACATCATCGCTCAAGTCATGAAGCGCATCGCTGCGCACAAATCAAAGCCGGCATTCACCTTGGTATGTCTCAATGCCATTCAGGAAGAGATCGGCGGTCACGGAGCGATGATGGCGACTTATCGGTTGAAGCCCGATCTCTGCGTTTGCCTTGATGTCACGCATGCGACCGACACACCGGGCATTGATCCGGCAAAGCATGGACATGTGAAACTTGGTGGTGGTCCGTCGGTCACGCACGGCACAGCGAATCATCCTTTGGTCATCAAGCATCTTCTTGAAGTTGCCAAGGGTAAGAGCATTCCGATTCAGCACGAGTCGAGCAGCCGGTTTTCGGGCACCGACACCGACAAGATTTTCCACTCGCGTGAGGGTGTGCCGAGTGCACTGGTTTCATTGCCGCTACGCTGCATGCATTCGGTCGTCGAAACCGCGCATTTGGATGACATCGATCACACGATCGAATTGCTCGCGGCCTTTGTCATGTCGCTCAAGGCGGATGACTTGTTTCATCAGAAGTTGGCGTGAG
>CAYQRP010000297.1:0-1782 GCA_964419815.1 uncultured Luteolibacter sp.
CCACATCATGCCGGGGTCACGCGGACCTTCCTCGGGGCAATATTTGGCGAGCAATCCGCCGAATGCCGCGCCAGTGATGAGCTTGCCAATGAGCAAAGGCACATAGGAAAGCGAGGCGTAAGAGGCCTCCTGTCCTTTCGGTGCGATCGATGCGGCGTATTCATAGACTCGCGGCGAATAAAATGCCTCACCCACCGAGAACAAGACCTGCCACAACACGATCATGACATAGTATGGATGCACCGCACCCTTGAGCTCCATGTAGCCATTGCCGATGACCTTTCCCAGCCATCCATCCGCCATGCCTTGGAAAGCGGTTGTCGGCAAGGCCATGAACACAAAGGAAAACGCGGTGATCAAGCCACCCAAGATCACCATCGAGTAAGCGGAGTATTTTCGGGTCAAAACGCCCACCACCGGTGCCAGCATCAAAATCAAAATGCCATTGATCGCATTGAAGCGCCCGACCCGCGCATCAGGCCCCAGCTCCTGCAATGCAAAAGGCGGCAACACGTAATCCATCACGTTGAAGACCACCTTCAACAAACCGATCATGGCAAGAAACATCAACAAACGGTAAAATCCCGCTTGTTTCACCAAGCCCGCAAAGAGCCCGACGATTTCACTGCACGCATGCGACACGCTGCCCGCCACGCTTCGTTTGACCGCATCGGCTTCCACTTCCTTTTCACTGCGCCCCAGCAACAGGATCAGCGGAAACATCAAACACTCGATCGCGAAACTCACCAGCAAGAGCACCCGATAGTCGCTCAAGCGGGCATCCATCAGTGGCAAATGCACGCCACCACCCGTTTGCAAGGATTCGCGCACGCCATCGAAGATGAAATACGCGACCATGAATCCGAGATTCATCAATGCGTAAAACAACGAGAAGGCCACCGACCTCTGACTCGGCGCCGAATAGCGTCGCAAGGCCGCCACCAAAACCGGCGTGCACAGGGCCTCACCCAAGGCCAGCGGAAAAAGACCGCACACCAAGGCCACCCAAGGCTCGGTCGCAACCACCATCACCAGGCGCGTCACCACACAAAAACTCACCCCGATCAACAAGGTCCGCCGCAACCCCAAGGCATCGGTGATCGACCCGGCAATGAGCGTCATCAGCGACATCACGATCGACCAACCCGCGATCAGCGCCAATGCGCTCTCCTTGCTCAGGCCCATGTCGTTGGCCAGCCACAGCACCAGCGTGATGTTGAGAATCTTGTAGGCGGTGACGCTTAAAAACTTGAGACCGAAAGTGAATCCCACCTCCTTCGGCGCACCCTTGAGTTGCAGCAAAGCAAACAGACTCACGCCAAAAATTGACAAGCCGATCACCACAGCCGGCACCAATCCGAGATTCATTTTCCCCTGCGCAAGATAAGCGACCAATGCGCTCACGAACAAAAGTCCGAGCATTCGCAAAGTCATGCCGTACCACGACACTGCCGATTCACTGCTAGGTTTTTCCATGGGTCAGGATCGGGAAATTTGATTTCAATCGGTTCTCAATGCCCCTCGCCCTTCGCCATCAGCTCGGCTTCCTCCTCGTGCGAGTGGATCAGCAAATTCACCTGCACTCCCTCGCGCTCGGCGGCAATCTTGAGCACATTGCGGATCGCCGACGCGGTGAAGCCATTGCGGCCGATCAGCATCGCCACATCCGCCTTGGCCAGCACCAGCTTGAAGCGGACCTTTTTCGGTGCGATTTCCGCCACTTTCAACTGCGCTTGCCCGGGCTCATCGATGAGCTTGACGGCCACATATTGCAGGAAATTC
>CAYQRP010000298.1:0-1782 GCA_964419815.1 uncultured Luteolibacter sp.
CCGTTTCCAAGAAATCGGCTGCCGCGCCCAAGAAGCCGGCTCCAGCCAAAAAAGCCGTGCCTGCAAAGAAACCCGCAACAGCGAAAAAGGCCGCAGCCAAGAAACCTGTTGCGACGAAAAAGCCCGCGGTGTCCAAAAAGTCGACGCCTGCCAAGGTTGCGGTCAAAGCGACTGTCAAGAAGGTCGCCGAGAGAAAAGCCGTCGCGCCGAAGGTCAAAACAACGATCAGCAAGCCCGTGGCGACGGTCGTCGAAAAAAAGCCTCCCGTCGCGCCTAAAAAGATCGCCAAGCCTCAGGTCGTCGAAGTCGCCGTGACTCCCGTGACGCCTCACAACGATGCGTTCATTCAGAAGCAGCGTCAGCGTTTGCTCGACCTGCGCGACGAACTGGTCGACTCCATGTCGGGCATGACCCGCGACACGATCCGCAACGCACCGGAAGGATCCGAAGCATCGGGCAGTGGTCAGCATCAGGGCGATGCCGGCAGTGATGCCTATGACCGCGATTTCGCACTCTCGGTTTTGGCCAAGGAACAGGATGCCTTGTACGAAATCGAGGAAGCTTTGCTGCGAATCCGCAAGGGCTACTACGGCATCTGCGAGCTTTCCAACCGCAAGATCCCGCAAGCCAGGCTCGAGGCGATTCCGTTTGCGCGCCTGACCGTTGAATGTCAGGCCCAATGGGAGAAGGAATACGGCAAAAGACGCTTCCGTCCTTCCAACGAAGTTGGCTTCAGCGGCGGAAAATATGCCGATGATGAAGATTCTGAGTCGGTTTCGCTTGACGAGGAGGAGGATTAAGGCATTCTCCGCGTCCCCGAAAATTTCCATCCATGCCACGCGAGATCATCATCCTTGAATGCACCGAGGCCAAAGCCGAGGGCAAACCGACTTCGCGTTACGTCACCACGCGTAACAAGAAGAGCCTCCGCACTCCCGGCCGATTGGAGAAGGTGAAGTTCAATCCCTTCCTCAAGCGCCGCACCCTTCACCGTGAACTTCGCTGATTTTTCCCATGTCCGAGCCTAAAACCGTTCAACGCCGTATCAACTTCCGCAAGGCAAACCGTCAGATGCCTCGCAGGCGTCATGATATCCCTGCCGATCAAGTGGTGCACACCAACCCCGAGCTGCTCAGCAAGTTCACCTCGGAAACCGGCAAGATCCTTCCGCGCCGCGTGACCGGTGTTTCCGCCAAGCTTCACCGCAAGATCACCAACGCGATCAAGCAATCGCGCGCGATCAATCTTCTGCCATAAGTTTTCATTGTTTCATTGGTTTGTGTTTTTTGGGCCAGTCCGTGAGTGCGGACTGGCCTTTTTTTGCATCGACCACCATGCAGCTTTGCATGTTCCATGAGCCCGACGATGACGGCTTGCATCAAGAGTGTTGAGGAAATGATGGAGTTGGGTGCCGCAGCCGCGCGCATCGCCAAGGCTGGTGCGGTGATTGCTCTGGTGGGTGACCTCGGTGCGGGAAAGACCCATTGGGTAAAGGGATTTGTCGCGGGGATGGGCAGTACCGCGGAGGTCACGAGCCCGACCTTTGGTTTGGTGCACGAATACCGGGGCGGACGCCTACCGGTGAGTCACTTTGATTTTTACCGACTCGAATCCGCGGAGGAGCTCATCGCCTTGGGTTGGGATGAGTATCTTGAAAGCGGTGGCGTCGTCGTGGCCGAATGGGCCGACAAATTTCCGTCAGTCATGCCAAAGGAAACGCAGTGGTTTTATTTCACCCTCAATGCGGACGGATCCCGTACGGTGGGTGATCGGGCGATGAGC
>CAYQRP010000299.1:0-1778 GCA_964419815.1 uncultured Luteolibacter sp.
CGCGACCGCAGTCTGCCACCTCTGCTCGTCGGCGCCCACTACGACAGCGTGATCGATGCTCCCTGCGCCGACGACAATGCCACCTCCGTGGCGCTCAACCTGGCGATTGCAGAGGCTTTTGTGAATCAGCCGCTCGAACGCGATCTGATCATTGCCTTCTTCGATGCCGAGGAGCCGCCCTATTTCCTCGGGCCTTGCATGGGATCCAACCGGTTTTTCAAGGATCACTGCGCCGACATCCAATTCGCTGGGGTGATTGTGACCGATCTGATCGGGCATGATCTCGACGCGAGCGCCGCCGCCAGACATCTGAACGGAAAAGTGCCGGGGCTGGGTCTCGCCATGAGACATTTCAGCGAGTTTGTTTTCCTGATGGGCGCGGAGAGCGATGGTGTGTTTCCGGAGGTCGTCGAAAAGGTCGCCGCCAAACAAAATGGCCTGCGCGTTTTTCCCACGCTCAACCGTTATGTCGGCAACATGTCCGATCATCACGCCTTCGAGCAGGCGGGTCAGCCCTTCCTCTTCCTCAGCTGCGGTCAGGGCAAATACTACCACCACCCCAAGGATGACCTCGAATGGATCAATTTTGCCAAGCTCGCACGCATCACCGAATTTGTGCGTGATGTTCTCGCGCAGTTGGACCTGACACCCGCCGGAAAGGCTCCTTACGCCTATGATCCCTATGAGTTCGAAAGCCGCATGATCCAAAAAGCCGTGGGCAAACCCCTGAGCCTGCTGGCCAAGGTCTTTGGTCATGAAATCCCAACGACGCGAGACTCCATAAGCCGCTTCGTAAGCAATGTCAGATCGATGCTTTGAGGTTTGAGCCCTTCAGGCTTGCCCGCGCACATTGGCTCAGTCGACCTCATCCGATGTGCGCGGCGCGACCTGATTGAATTCCGTTAGGGAAACATCCGGCTTCGAAGGATCCGCATACTTTGCCACATAGGTGTCATAGCTTCTTGCAGAGCCCTCCTTGTAATACCATGCCACGGAGATCAGGCGGTCTTCAAAACCGTCCCCATCATAGTCACCGCTAGCTGCCCAATCCACGACATACAGTCTGTCTCCAAACTCGAACTCCAATCGATCTGCAGCACTCTCCGTGAATTTGATTTTTTTGTCCCTGGCGTAGTCGGCCAAGGTCAGTCCGGCCGCCTTGTCACGCTTGTGGACGGCTTCTTGATCGCTGTCATTCCACCCAAGCATCGAGATGGATAGCTGCTTTAGCCAAGCGTCTTTGAATGCTGATTTTTCAGCGTCCCTGCAGTTCTCCAGAAATCGCAGAGCTCCACCAACTGCCACAAAGAAACTGTCCATGCTGATATCGAAGGTCGTCCACGGGCCCGCGCCTTGCGCCCTGGCCTTGCGGTACTGCGCAATCGTTTCGGTCCTTAGGTAGGTCTCGGCTTCATCCTTTGTGAGAAACTCATACCCGTCATCCGCGCCCACAACGAGCTTGCGGTTCAGAAGCGCGGTCAGCGTGGCATCGTTGACTTTGCCGGATACCTTGCCGTCCACAAATTCCAGAGGATAAACGATCCTTCTCGGGCATGCAGCGGACTTTGTTTCCTCAGTTGATGGAGAAAGCCCTGATAGGCCAACCAAAAGCCACAGTCCCAATCCGATGCGTTTTGCCAATAAGCACATGAGACTCAAACATTTCCACCAAACGACCCATCGAGTCGAGAATGATTGCGAATCCGCGGGATGAATCCTTTCGCCTCTCATCTTGTTTCATCGCTCTTCTGTTCCTCATCTCTTGAAACTGCCAACTG
>CAYQRP010000300.1:0-1778 GCA_964419815.1 uncultured Luteolibacter sp.
GCGGCGAGGAAGAACAGAAGGTCGACTACGATTTCATCGAGACCCTCGAGCACGGCATGCCACCGGCGGGCGGAATCGGCATCGGCATCGACCGCTTGGTGATGATGCTCACCGGCGCGCCCACCATTCGCGACGTGGTGCTATTCCCATTGCTCAAGCGCAGAGAGTAGGCAGGGACCCTTTTCCAAAACGGCGCAATTCGCAGGATTTTTCGCCGAAATGGCACACTTGCGGGCGATTTCCCCGAAATCCCCCGAATCGGCCAAAAAAAACCTTGCGCGGGTGGGGGCTCCGTGATTTTCTCCCCGCCCGCCCGCAGGGGCACAACCAACCTTTCCCAATACGGCCATGGCCTACGCAGTGATCAAAACCGGCGGCAAACAATACCGCGTTCAACAAGGCACGAAGTTCGATGTCGAGAAACTCGACGCGCCCGTGGATTCCGAAATCAAGTTCGATGTCCTGCTCGTGGGCGAAGGCGATAGCGTCAAGGTCGGCGCTCCGCTGGTGGCCGGTGCTTCCGTCACCGCAAAGGTGCTCAGCCAGTTCCGCGGACCCAAGGGCGTGGCCTTCAAGTTCAAGCGCCGTAAGGGTTATCACAAAACCAAAGGTTATCGTCGCAGCCTCACCAAGCTCGAGGTGACCTCGATCGCCGGCTAATTTTCAACACCTCAACCACCCACTTCCATGGCCCATAAAAAAGGACAAGGTTCCGTCAAAAACGGACGTGATTCACGCAGCAAGCGCCTCGGCGTGAAAAAATTCGGCGGCCAAGCCGTCATCGCCGGCAACATCATCATCCGCCAGCGCGGCACCAAAGTGCATCCGGGTCTTGGCGTCGGCATCGGCCGTGACCACACGCTCTTCGCCCTCGTCGACGGCCGTGTGATGTTTGATCGGGAAGCCCGCCGCGTGAATGTGGTGGCCATCGCCAACTGATCGGCTGCTGACCCATCGGTCATCATACAAGATTACAAAAAAGCCCGTGAGTTGCTCACGGGCTTTTTTGTTGGGAAAATATCAGGGGGATTTTTTACAGCAGACCTTGTTCGCGAAGCTCGGCATCGACTTCGTCTTGATCGGCGGCACCAATGCCGGCGTCCCGAATGCCTTGAATCCTGCGGCGCACACCGACGCGGCTTTTCGGTCCGGTCACAAGGTTGTTGATGCCATCGACGACGAAGGGCAACAGCGCGGCCACACCCAGAACGCCAATTCCGATGCCGAATCCGCGACGCGCGTTGCGATGCATCAGATCACCAATCAAGAATCCCGCAGCCGCGCCAAGCAAGGTCGGTGCGGCGAGTGCGCTGGTTTCAATCCACACGGGTTTTGATCCGGAATGTTCGTCTGGCATGGCGTTATTGTAGCCGATCGACTGTGCCGCGACAACCATGGAAACGAAAATTTCTGATCATTGCGGCTTTCCCAGGCGAGCGGCATCCCGCAACTTGGTGGGGTCATGCCATCGCCTAACAACACTTACGCGCTGATCCTTGCCGGCGGATCCGGCACGCGCTTTTGGCCCTTGAGCCGCAACTCGCGCCCCAAGCAACTGCTCGATCTCTTCGGATCCGGTACGCTGCTCGAGCAGACCATTCGCCGCCTCGATGGATTGGTGCCGGTCGAGCAGATCTTTGTGCTCACCAATGAAAAGCAGGTCGATGCCGTGCGTGCTGCCGCACCAATGTTGCCTGAGGCCAATGTATTTGCCGAGCCGGCCAAACGCGACACGGCTCCGGCGGTCGCCCTTGGCATCGGGCTCGTCGCCGCGAAAA
>CAYQRP010000301.1:0-1777 GCA_964419815.1 uncultured Luteolibacter sp.
GGGCGTTTTACCCGCGAAATGGCGGGAATCAAGCCAAGTTTCGCGAATTTTCCACATGACCACGCCCGATCGCATGAGTCCAATCCTCGGAAAACCCTAACATCACGAGTGAGAATGCCTGCAATCGATCCTTTCCACGTCGGACATTTTCGTCGTTAATCAGTCAATGCTTGCAAACGCAAGGCCGCGAAATTCGGCCTTCACTCCCCTAGCCGACCCGTTCCGCCGCGCCTTGAGAGCTTTGACTTTCAAGATCCTGGTGATGCTTGTCGTCTCGATGGGACTGGGCCTGACCAAGGGAGCGGAAACAAATCTCAGCATCGTGTCCGCTGGCGACGGCACTTTTTCGCTGACCACCTTGAATGGCGTCAATGTCTGGCAGAACACGGGGACCTCTTCGTATCTCTATTTCAAAAGACCTACCAATGCCTTTGCCTTCACCGCCGGGCAGACACTATATGCGCGGGTCACCTATTACGATGATCAAGGCGGCGGCAGAATCAGCCTTCAATACGACAGTCAAACGAGCGCTTACACCACTTCGGCGATTCACGAGCGCACATCGCGGGTGGGCAGTGGACGCTTTGTCGATGCTTACTTTGAGTTGACATCTGCCCTTTTGTCCAAGCGCCAAAACAGCGGTGCTGACCTTAGGCTCATCTGCGGCACGCCTGGAGGAGTACCCATATCGGTCTCAAGAGTGGTGCTCTCAAATGTGCCCTTCGACAACGCCGACTTTCTTCTCGCCATCTCACGGCCATGGTCCTCCCGCTACACAGGGCCTGCAAGAGACGAAGTGGATCCGACCTCCCTCAAAGGCAAGGTGATGGCAGGTTATCAAGGCTGGTTTCGCACGCCCAATGACATCGCGGACAACGGTTGGTGGCACTGGATCGATGGGCAAACCATGGAGCCGCAATTTTATCACGTCGATATGTGGCCCGACCTCACGCAGTACGATCCGGCAAGCTTGGTTCGTGCTGGAAACATCTTAACCGCAAGCGGTGCCCCCGCCTACCTTTTCAGCAGTACAAGTTATTCGGTGGTGCATCAGCATTTCCGCTGGATGCGCAAACACAACATCGACGGCGCATGGCTTCAGCGTTTCCAATGGGAAGCAGGCACGGAGCCGGAGTGGGTGCTTCGCAACGTCTCACAAGCCGCCGCTGAGGAAGGCCGCATCTGGGGACTGGAGTATGATGTGACAGGAAAAAACAGCGCGACATTGGTTGCCGAGCTGCAGGCAGACCTGCAATGGCTCACCACGCAATTCGACATCTTCAATGACCCGCGCTATGTCCGCGAAAACGGCAAACCGGCAATCTTCATCTGGGGACTCCCATTTCCTGACCGCAATATCTCGGTGCAGGATGCCGACGCCGCAGTCGATTGGCTCAAGGCCCAAAATTTGTATGTGATCGGCGGGATACCCAACACCTGGGCATCGCTCGGAGAGGGATGGCAGAATCACATTGCAAAATACGACGGCGTTCTCGTCTGGATGAGCCAGAGCAGCACGAGTGGCGCGAGAACTGCTGAAGTCAATACCTTCAGGGACCGCGGCCAGGATTACTACCCGCATGTCTGGCCCGGATTTTCTTGGGCGCACCTCCAGGACAACACGAATACGACCTACACAGCCCGCAATGGAGGGAAATTTTATTGGGACAAAGGCCGCCGATGGGTCAGCGCTGGAGTGGACCGCATGTTCATCGGCATGTTCGACGAGTACGACGAGAGTACCGCGATCATGCCCATGACCGATGATCCGCCCAAT
>CAYQRP010000302.1:0-1762 GCA_964419815.1 uncultured Luteolibacter sp.
TCGGCGGCCAAGCCGTCATCGCCGGCAACATCATCATCCGCCAGCGCGGCACCAAGGTGCATCCAGGGGTTGGCGTCGGCATCGGTCGCGACCACACGCTCTTCGCCCTCGTCGACGGACGCGTGAAGTTCGATCAGGAAGCCCGCCGCGTGAATGTGGTGGCCATCGCCAATTGATCCGCTTTCGTTGGGTTGCTCAAATTTATCAAAAAAGCCCGTGAGTTGCTCACGGGCTTTTTTGTTGGGGAAATTCGGGAGGGAAATTACAGCAATCCCTGCTCGCGCAGTTCGGCGTCGACCTCATCGTGGTCGGGCGCTCCGATGCCTGCGTCGCGGATGCCTTGAATCCTGCGTTTCACGCCGACCTTGCTTTTCGGACCGGTGATGAGGTTGTTGATGCCGTCGACCACGAATGGCAGCAAAGCGGCCACGCCGAGAGCGCCGATACCGATGCCGAATCCACGGCGCGCATTGCGGTGCATCAGATCGCCGACCAGAAAACCCGCCGCGGCCCCGAGCAGGGTCGGCGCGGCAAGCGCGCTGGTTTCAATCCAAGCGGGTTTTGATCCGGAATGTTCTGCAGGCATGAAGCCAATCTAACCGATCGCCCGCGCCACGACAACCATGGAAACGAAAATTTCCGACGATTGCGGCTTTTCCACGCGGGCGGCATTCCGCATCTTGGCGGGGTCATGCCATCGCCCAATCACACCTACGCGCTGATCCTTGCCGGCGGATCCGGCACGCGCTTCTGGCCCTTGAGCCGCAACTCGCGCCCAAAGCAACTGCTCGATCTTTTCGGGTCAGGCACCTTGCTCGAGCAAACCATTCGCCGCCTCGACGGATTGGTGCCGACCGAGCAAATCTTTGTGCTCACCAACGAAAAGCAGCTTGATGCCGTGCGTGCGGCCGCGCCGATGTTGCCTGCGGAAAATGTGTTTGCCGAGCCTGCCAAGCGCGACACCGCACCGGCCGTCGCCCTCGGCATCGGTCTCGTTGCCGCAAAAAATCCCGATGCGGTGATGCTGGTGCTTCCCTCCGATCAACTCATTCAGGACACGACGGCATTTCAAGCGGTACTGCGCGATGCGATCCAAACGGCGGAATCGTCCGACGGATTGGTCACGATCGGCATCCAGCCGACATGGGCATGCCCGTCGTACGGTTACATCGAACGCGGCGAACGCGCGGTGATCGCCGGACTCGATTGCGAGAATCCGCCCTTCGAAGTGAAGTGCTTTCGCGAAAAGCCCAACCCCGAGTTGGCCGAGCAGTTTCTCCGCCAAGGTGGCTTCACCTGGAATGCGGGCATGTTCGTTTGGAAAATTTCAACGGTCGTCGAGCAACTCTCACGCCATGTGCCGGAGCTCGCGGGATTCATTTCCGAGGTCCGTCGCTCCAAAGATGTTCATGCCACCATCGCCGCGCAATTTCCCAAGCTTCCTGCCAGATCGATCGATTACGCGCTGATGGAAAAGGCCGATCGTGTGCTCAACATCGAGGCCACCTTCGACTGGGACGATGTCGGCTCATGGATCTCGATTGCCAAATACTTGCCGAAATACGGCGAGGACAACCGCTCAAACAACGAACTCACCGAGATCGATTCGGAAAACAACATTGTCTTCAACACGCGCGCTCAGAGCCGTGTCGCGCTGCTCGGCGTGGATGATCTGATCATCGTGCAGACCGAAGATGCCTTGCTCGTCGCCAACCGTCATCAAGCCGATGCCATCAAGCAGCTCACCGATGTGCTGCCGGAG
>CAYQRP010000303.1:0-1755 GCA_964419815.1 uncultured Luteolibacter sp.
GCACTTGGTTTTGGCCGAAGTCGAAGCCCTTTTCAAAGAACAAGGGCACATCCGCAACAAAGCACTCCGCCCCATTCATAGCGGCTTTTTCGAGGGAATCAAGACATTCCTGCCGTACCCGCGGATGGAGGATTTCCTCGAGCCTGGCCCGCGCCGCCTCGTCGGCAAAGACCTTTCCGCGCAGGAAATGACGGTCGATGCGGCCGGATTCGTCGAGGGCCGCCGCACCAAAAGCCTCGGAAATGAGCGTCGCCACCTCGGGCACCGACTCGAGCAGGCGATGGACCGCAGCGTCGGAATCAAAGATCACCAACGAAGGCAGGTACTCGCGCAGCAGCCGGCACACGGTCGATTTCCCGGAGGCGATTCCTCCCGTCAAGGCCATCACTCGCATCGCATGAAGCATCGCGCCGAACGCGAAACGAAAGCAAGCATGGAAAAGGGGAAGGGGGAATGAACATCGAACATCGAAGTGGACGAAAATGAGAAATCGGCATCTTGGTCTTTGCCGCGGAGCTCCACTTCTTCTCTGCCAACTGAAAACTGAACCCTTGAAACTTTTTCACCCTCAACGCTTTTTGCGCAGGCGCTTGCCGCTGAGTCTTGCGGCGATGAGGTTCGGGCAGCGACCGGTGCGGCGAAGCTGTTCGCAGGAACCTTCGATCTTGAGCGTTTGGCGCAGCGGCTTGAATCCAAGCCGGCGGGTGACGCAATCGTTGAGCAAATCAATGTGCGCGTCTTCGAATTCCACGACGCGACCGCAATCGATGCAGAGCAGGTGATTGTGCGAGGGTTTGTCGTGAAAGTTGGGATCGTAAGTCGTCTGATTTTCCCCGAGGTCGATGGCGCGCAGGAGGTCAGCCTCAACGAGCAGAAGCAGCGTGCGGTAGACCGTCGCACGCGAAACATCCGGATGTTTTTTGCGAACCCGCTCGTAAAGTTCCTCGGCGGTGAAGTGCTCGTCCTTGGAAAATGCCGAGGTGATTACCGCGTCGCGCTGGGTTGTCCGCCGCAGGCCTTTGCGACGGATGAACTCGTCGAGTCGCTCGCGAATGCCGGCATCCATGGTGCGACTCTAGGTGAAATTCGGTCGGCGTGAAGCCGAAATGGCGCGGACAGCGGGCCGATGGTCGCCTCCTGTGCTGATGAGGCATCGACAGCGCGGAGCTTGTGATGCAGATTCATGGCACATGACCCTTCGCGAACTGGGATGGAATCCGTTTTTCGAAGAAGCCTTTGCGCCATACCGCGCCAAAGGCTGGGTCCCGGCGCGCCTGATCCGCGAGTCGCCGATCAATTTCGGTGCCTTTGTCGAAGGCGGCGAAGAAATCGATGTCGTGCTCTGCGGTCGCGTGTGGCACGAGGCGGCCAACGATGCCGAGCTGCCGGCGGTGGGCGATTGGGTGGCGCTCGAGCTGGGTCACGAAAACCGCGATCACGTGATCCGCGAGCGACTGCCGCGCCAGACTTGTTTTTCGCGCAAAATGCCGGGCAACAGCTCGCAAGCGCAGGTGATCGGCGCGAATGTCGATGTTGTGGCCGTCGTCACCGACGCTGGGGCGGATTTCAATCTGCGCCGCATGGAGCGCTACTTCGCGTTGATCGGGCGCAGCGGAGCCAAGCCGCTGGTGCTGGTGAACAAGGCCGATCTTTGCGAAAAGGAAACCAACCGCGAGGCGGCCGAGCGCATCGCCGAACTCTGCCCCGCCGCCGATGTGCATGTCACCAGCGCGCTCAAGGGCGAAGGGCTCAAGG
>CAYQRP010000304.1:0-1736 GCA_964419815.1 uncultured Luteolibacter sp.
CCCACGGTACCTTTGACTGCGGCGAGGATGCCTTGCCAATCCGTGGAGTCCGGTGGGAAGGCCTGCATGAAGCGGACAAGGTCCTTGCGAATTTCTTCCGCCAATTCGGGGCCCGGTTCGGCAGGAAGGGTGGCGGCAATGCGAAAGACATCGGCGCGGTGTTTCTTGATGTTTTTTGAATCGATCTTTTCGCCTTCGGCCATGCGTCGCTTCAAGTCGAGCCATGCGAAGGCCTTGAGTGGGATCAGGGAAGTGGCGTTGGCGAAGTGAAGTCCATCATGGATGTCGTGGTGAACGCGAATCAACTCATAGTATCTATCATCCAGAAGTATGGCAGACAGGCTGTGATAATCCTCATCAGTGATGACCGGCAATGTTTCCCCAGGAGCGAGGTCGATGTTTTCCGGTCCACGACTGAACAGTTCGAGTTCTTTGGGGAAACGCGGGTCTTTGGGGTCGGCAAAGCGGTAGAGTTCAGGTTTGCCGTTGCTGCGGGCGCGAGTTTCATATTGGCCATCGCGGATGAAACGGCGGAGGGTTTCGATCGCTCCAGCACCGAGCAGCTCCACGATAAGGACGATGTCCAGATCCTGGGTGGCACGGAACTGGAGTGATTGGCGGGAGAACCAATCGTCGCAGGCCGCCCCTCCGATCAACACGATGGAGCCCTCATGCGGTTTCATGCGTTCGCGCAACAGGTCGAGTCCTCTTACCATGGGAATTGTTCGATGAGTGTTTCGAGTTGGTCCTGAACGCGCTCATTTGGATCGTGTCGCAGGCTGAGAAAGAGCGAAAGGGGATCCACCATTTCCTCGCGGATGGTGAGCAATCGCGGGTTGTAATTCCAAATTTCGAGTCTCGCCGTGGCATCGATGCGGTCGGCACAGATTTCGAAAGCATTGTCTTTGGATGCCTTGTGATGAAGGGCATACACGGGCGTGCGATCATCGGCGATCATCGTTGCGCGGCTGAGTGCTGTCATGCCAGCCATGAGGGCTTGCGCGGGTGGTTGTTTCCAACGGACCCAGTGGGTGGCGCGGACCGGCGAGGCCAGCCAAGGCAGGGCCTTTTGCCACAGTGCCCGACGCTCGACATGAAAGCGCAGGGTGACAACGCGGCCGTTGCGCACGGGATCGCAAAGTTCCGCTGCCTCCAGTTCGCGCTTCACTTTGATGAGCATGTTGGGTGAGTAGCCGACGGCTTCGGCCACCTTTTGCAGTGGCCAATGGTGGATGCTCTCTCGCTCCAGATGATAGAGGAGGACACATTGAGCCGCCGGGCTGAGTGTTTTTGCGGTGGGAAGGACGCCAGGTTGCCGCTCCCGCAGGTCGATAATGGCGGTGGGCAGGAAGGTCTGACTGCCTGGAACGATGAACGGACGCCCCAAGCGGATGAGGCCTTGGCGAATGTGCGGGGCGAGGCCGGGTAGGACCAGAACGACTGAATCTCCCAGATGGCCACTCAAGCACTCGGTTAGATTGGCGTAGTTGACGGCGGATGGGTCTTGCTCACCCCACCTGTCGATGGCGAAGATAAAGCTTCGACCAAAGATGTCTCCTAGGTGGAGTTGAAAGCGTTCACGCAGGAAAAGAGGCAGACTCCGAGGTTCGGCAGGTGCGAGGTCCACGGGGCTGCCGGTCAGCTTTTCAAGGTATTCTCCCAGAGCTGGCAGGGTACGCTTCATTGGGGATACACTATTATTCTTGGATACACTTTGCAAGTGTATTTTTCATTTT
>CAYQRP010000305.1:0-1722 GCA_964419815.1 uncultured Luteolibacter sp.
CTGCGCAATGCGATCCAGCAGAACCGCTTGGCCCATGCCTATCTCTTTGTCGGGCCGAGGGGCACGGGAAAGACCTCCACCGCGCGGATTTTTGCCAAGGCCTTGAATTGCACGGCAGGTCCGAAGGTTGATTTCGATCCCGACGAAGATGTGTGTGTCGAGATCGCCGAGGGTCGTTCGTTGGATGTGCTTGAGATCGACGGCGCTTCAAACAACGGCGTCGAGCAGGTTCGCGAGCTGCGGGATTCGGTGAAATTTGCGCCGAGTCGGGGTCAGTTCCGCATTTATTACATCGACGAGGTCCACATGCTTTCGAATGCGGCGTTCAATGCCTTGCTCAAGACGCTCGAAGAGCCACCGCCGCATGTGAAATTTATTTTTGCCACGACCGAGGCGCACAAAATTTTGCCGACGATTCTGTCGCGGTGTCAGCGTTTCGATTTGCGGCCCATTCCGACGCAACTGATTGCCGATCACCTGCTGCACATTGCGGGCAAGGAGGGGATTGACCTCGATCAGGCCGCCGCGTGGGCGATTGCCAAGGGCGCCGATGGAGGCATGCGCGACGCGCAATCGATGCTTGACCAGTTGGTGGCATTTTGTGGCGACCGCATTTTGGAAGAAAATGTGCTCGATGTGTTCGGTTTCACCTCGCGCGAGAAGGTCGCGAATCTGGCAACGGCCCTGTTGTCGCGTGATACGCCAACCGCATTGTCGCTGATCCAGAAAGAATCCGAGAGCGGACGCGATCTGGCGCAGTTGTTGGGTGAACTGATCGGCTGCCTGCGTGCTTTGTTGGTGGCGAAGTTGGATCCGGCAGCCGATGGCGAGGGCATTCCCGCCGAGTTGTGGCAATCGCTATTGGCGGCGAGTTCGGGTTTTGAGGCGGACCGCATCCTTGCTGCGATCGATGTCTTTGCTGAAACTGAAAGCCGCATGAAATGGGCGACGAACAAACGCCTGCACTTCGAGCTTGGAGTGATCAAGTCGATCCAATCACTCGGCGAGTTTCGCATCACCGATGTCATCAAGGCCCTCAACAAAGGCATCAGTTCTGCAGGTGAAGATGTTTTCGCGACGATGGAAGTCGCCGAAGCTGCGCCCACAGCAAAAGCTCAAGAGCCAAAGCCTGCAGCGGCGGCGCCAAGCAAAGCTCCCGCCAAGGCAAGCTCCAAGTCCGCATCGTCGGCGCTTGATTCGCTCAGCTCTTTGATCGAATCCGCCCCCGAGGTGAGTGAACCAATCTTTGTGCCGGAGCCGAAGAAGTCCGAGCCCAAGGCACAAATTGTTGAAGCACCGGTACCAAAGGAGCCTGTAGCCAAGGAAGCGGCGGCCGATGATTCGTTTTATCAGGATCCGCTCGTGCAGGCTGCCTTGAAAAAATTCGAGGGCAAAATTGTCGGCGCGTGAACATTTTCAAACCTCCATTCATCACTCCATTATGAACATTGCCAAACTCATGAAGCAGGCCCAGCAGATGCAAGCCGGGCTCGCCGCCAAGCAGGAAGAACTTGCCAAACAGACCGTCGAGTCATCCGTCGGCGGCGGCAAGGTCAGCGTCACCGCCAACTGCGCGGGCGATGTCTTGTCGATCCGCATCGATCCGTCGGTGGTGGATCCCGCGGATGTGGAATTTCTCGAAGAACTTGTCCTCAAAGGCGTGCAGGAAGCCGTGAACAGCGGTAAGGAAAAGGCCGCAGCAGAAATGAAAAAACTCACCGG
>CAYQRP010000306.1:0-1711 GCA_964419815.1 uncultured Luteolibacter sp.
CGGAGGTTGTCGGTGTTGACTTCGGTCCAGCGTTGATCGACGAGTTTTTGGACGGTGGGAGCCATTTCCCAATCGTCGATGCGGATGCGGCCGGCTTCGTCGGGTTGGGGATTGCCGTTGTAGAGGCGGTCGCGGAAGAGGCGGTCCATTTGCTCGATGCAATCCTCGTGGGTGCCTTCGGCCTTCATGACCTTGTAGAGCAGCGAAATGTAAAGTGGTACGACCGGGATCGCCGAACTTGCTTGGGTGACGAGTGCCTTGTTCACCGAGACCCATGCCTTGCCGTCGAGGGGTTTGAGTTTGGCATCGAGTTCGCGTTGCACGCGTTCGAGGTCTTCCTTGGCGCGGCCGATGGTGCCATTTTTGTAAATCGGCCAGGTGATTTCGGGTCCGATGTACGAGTAAGCAACCGTTTGCACGCCCTTGGCGAGGAGGCCTTCGGCGAGCAGCGCGTCGATCCACATTTGCCAATCTTCGCCACCCATCACGGCGACGGTTTGCGCGACATCATCGCCCTCGGCGGGTTGGATCGTGATTTCATCCACGACGCCGGTGCTCGTGTTGAGGTTGCGGTTGGTGTAGCTCTGGCCGATCGGCTTGAGCACGGATTTGTAGACCTCGCCAGTTTTCGGATCGGTGCGGCGCGGGGAGGCGAGGCTGTAAACGACGCAGTCGACTTGGCCGAGGTCGCTCTTAATGGCGGCAATGACTTCGGCCTTCATCGCATCGGAGAAGGCATCGCCATTGAATGAGCGGGCGTAGAGTCCAGCGGCTCGGGCTTCATTTTCGAAGGCGGCTGAGTTGTACCATCCGGCGGTGCCGCACTTGTCGGCTTCGGCGGGTTTTTCGAAAAAGACACCGATCGTCGAAGCGCCCGAGCCGAAGGCAGCGGCGATGCGCGAGGAGAGGCCGTAGCCGGTGGAGGAGCCGATCACGAGGACTTTTTTCGGACCATTGGCGATCGGGCCGCGATTTTTCACGACGGCGATTTGCTCGGCAACATGCTTGGCGCAACCGACCGGGTGAGCGGTGGTGCAGATGAATCCACGGACTTTGGGGGTGACGACCATATGGACGCGAAATTATCCGTCAGCCGCCTGATGGCAATCATGATTTGGCGGCGATCCTCATGGCCAACGCGTGCTTGCCGCTGCTTGCCCGAGGGTTTAACCATGCACATGCCTTTGCTGCTCGGAGTGAACATCGACCATGTCGCCACGCTGCGTCAGGCTCGCTATGCGGGCAACGAGTGGGCGCACAATGCCGAGCCGAGCCCGCTTGAGGCGGCGCGCGATGCGATGGCGGGCGGGGCAGATTCCATCACGGTCCATGTCCGTGGCGACCGCCGACACATGCAGGAAGCCGATGTGATCCGAATCCGCGCCGAGGTACCCTTGCCATTGAATTTTGAAATGGGCGTGACCGATGAGATGCTCGGCATGGCCCGGAAGATCAGGCCCGACTTTGCATGCTTGGTTCCCGAGACGCGGCAGGAAATCACGACTGAGGGTGGACTTGATGTGGTGGCGGGATTTGCAAAAACGCGCGATGCGGTGGCGGTGCTGAAAGGCGAGGGGATCAAGGTCAGTTTGTTCATCGATCCCGATGAGGCGCAGGTCGAAGCTGCGGCGCAATGTGCGGCCGACATGATCGAGCTGCACACCGGATGTTTTGCCAACGCGCAGGGTGATGAGGTTGAGCGCGAGTTGGA
>CAYQRP010000307.1:0-1711 GCA_964419815.1 uncultured Luteolibacter sp.
GGGCGGAAAAAACCCGCGACGGCACGCTCAGCGATCTCGACTTCCAACCGCAGATCCGCGTGTGGTTGCAAGTTTGCAGCGAGGCGCACCTTTGCACGACGCGGCATTGCGGGCCGCGCGGGAATTGTTTTTTTCAAGAAGCTCGCAAAGCGGCTGCCGACGCGCGCCTGATCGTGGTGAATCACACTTTGTTTTTTGCGCTGCTCGAAACCGAGCTTGGCGAGGGTGATGAGGCCGAGAAAAAACCCGGTGGCTTCATTTTCCCGAATGATTTCGCGATTCTCGACGAGGCCCACACCATCGAGCAAGTGGCGGCGGTGCAACTCGGCCTGCGCGTTTCGCAATCATCGCTGCGCTTCGAGCTGCAAAGGCTTTACCATCCGCGCACCCGCAAGGGCCTGCTCAAGTCTTATCGCAAGGCCACGGCGATGCAGGCGGCCGAGCAGGCCTTGCTCGCGTCGGATCTTTTTTTCGATCAAGTCGGCGAGGCCGCCAATTTTGGCCAATACGCCAAGGAATGCCGCGTGCGCCAACCGGAGCTCGTCACCAACACCATCGCCGCACCGCTGCGTGAGTTGTGGCAGGAAATCGATGCGCTCGCGGCGGATGTCGAATCGGAAAACTCGCGCGCGGAATTGCAAGACGCCTCGCGCCGCTTGCGTGAAGTCCACGGCGCGGTGGCGGAGTTTCTCGATCAGTCATCGGAGGAAAGCGTCTATTGGGTCGAGCGCGGCGGCCGCGATGAAACGCAGTACACCTTGCAGGCCGCGCCAGTGAATGTGGCCGATCAACTGCGACCGCTGCTTTTTGGCGAAGGCAAGAGCGTGGTGCTCACCAGCGCAACGCTGGGCGTCGGCGATCCGCAACTCGGGTACTTTCGCGGTCGCGTCGGCGCCGAAAAAGCCCGCGCCTTGAGCATCGGCAGCCCCTTCGATTACGAGCGCCAGATGCGGGTGAAAATTTTCAAATCCATCCCCGATCCGGGTACGCCGCGTTATGACGAAATGCTCGCGCGTGGGATCAGTGAATCGTTGACCGCGAGTGAGGGGCGGGCATTCGTGCTGTTCACGAGTTACCGCACGATGCGCGATGCGGCGACTCGGCTGGAGGGGTTTTTGCGCAAAAAAGGTTGGCGCTTGCTGATGCAAGGCGAGGGAATGCCGCGTCACAAAATGATCGAGGAATTTCGCCGCGACATCCACAGCGTGCTCTTTGGCACCGACAGCTTTTGGACCGGCGTTGATGTGCCCGGCGAGGCGCTCTCGAATGTGATCGTCACCCGCCTGCCCTTCGCCGTGCCCGACCATCCGCTCACCGCTTCAAGACTCGAAGCGATTGAGGCCGAAGGCGGCAACCCCTTCAACGAATACTCAGTGCCCGAAGCCATTCTCAAACTCCGTCAAGGTGTCGGCCGACTGATTCGCACCGCGCGCGATGAAGGTCACGTTTGCATCCTCGACAACCGCATCCTCACCAAACGCTACGGCAAATCCTTCCTCAACGCCTTGCCCGAAGCCCCCGTCGAGGTGGTCGAATGGGAAAAATGACGGCTGCTGAATTTATCAAACCCGCAATCGCAAATCTCGGGCGCTCCATAAAATGCCTGCGGCGGGGCTGGCGGCGCCTCGCAGTTTACGCGCGCCGTCTCTGCGCTTAGCGCTGAAGCGCTCCCTCGCGCCGGCGTAGGCTTCGTTGACAAATGCCTTGCTGC
>CAYQRP010000308.1:0-1707 GCA_964419815.1 uncultured Luteolibacter sp.
ATGGTGACGTTGCCGGCGTTGACCAGCTTTTCACCATGATAGAGGTCGAGCGTGACGCTGCGTTTGGTGTTGTGGCCTGTGGTGGCCTGTGACGACGAAAGATGTGCTTTCCACAAACTGGAGCTCAAGGCTCATGCACCGGCAAATCGGTGAACAACTGGGGGAACCAAGCATCCAGCACCTTATGTGGGAAAGCGATGCGCAATGGTCCTTTCTCACTGGACGAGCAGACCAGCTCCTCCTCCAGCGCGCGTCGAATGACAGCTCGAGCAGCGGTTCCCTTGAGTCCGAGGATCTCCGGCACGGCCCCGCGTGCAAGCTCGCCTTCGAGGCAGAGTGCTTTGAGGAGTCGCTGCAGGTGCTCGCGGGTCTTGGTTTCCAGATCGACGCGGGTGAAGCGGAGGTAGCTTTCGATGCGATCCAACAGATGGAACGGCGCGATGAGGTCCGTCATGAAGCGGATCTGGTCGAGGCAGCTTTCTAGGAAGAAATGGCAGAAGCGTACGAGCGTGGCATCGCTCAAGTTACCCCGGCCATCGAAGTCACTGGCGCGCGGTTGATCGGCTGCCTGCAGGTGCTGATAATATGTGAGGCGGGAACGGGCGAAACCCCGCGAGAGGGTCCATAACCCCTCGGCGTCAAGACCGTTGCGGATCATCGCGGCTTGGGATTGCAAGCGGGCCACCCGCCCGTTGCCATCGCCGAACGGGTGAATCCAGGTTAGCCGGTGGTGCGCCGCCGCCGCCGCAATGAGCCTCTGGGTGGCGAGGATGTCGGGGCCGGAATAGACGTCTGCAAAACGCCTCATGAAATCGCCCAGCACATCATGATCTGGCGGGGTATGGCGACCGACGTCCACGTTGTATCCGCGGAACTCCCCGGGCACGAGTGGGTAACGCTTTCCGGAGATCGATGTGGTAAACCATTCCGCCTCAGGCAATCCCCTGTAGAACTCGCGATGAAGCCACCGGATGAACTCTGGCTGGAATACCCCAAGGTCCGGCTCGTCCTGCAGTCTTTGGCGCATAGCTACCTCCGCGCGGATGTGGGCCACACTGAGCAGCTGGTTTTTGCGGTCCTCTTCGCCCTCCGAAAAATCATCACGCAATGCCCGCTCGATGTCGCGAGGCAGGGTTTTGTGGCCCTCGATAAGGTTCGAGTAGTAGCTGTTCATCTCCCGAACCAATGCAGCCACCCCGTTCCGAACGGACTTCGAGGGCAAAGCTGCCGTCAGCTTCCCCGACTTCTTGAAAATCTCCGCGCTTAGTTCGGCAAGTTCGGCGGCACCGCCTGCCGGAAGCAGGGGTTCCATCGAGGTGATGCGACGAAATATGGACGTTTTTTCAGACAAAACCGATGATCTTTCCGGCGATAAAAATCACCCATAAATCAATGTAAATCAATCATTTTATTTGGTTTGATGGGTACAAATGCGACAAAAACCGTCGATTTTTACGTCGATCCTTTCGTCGATCGGGTAACCTGGCTCACAAGCGTGAGCTGAACCACCTCGTGGCGTCTTACCACCATTTGCTCACGTAACGATGGCAAGTGTTTGCAAATACCGACATCTTACAAGGTTGGAGTCATTCTCATCATACTCCCATCCAGCCGCATTCCGGGAGGTTCCCAGAACGCGGCTGAAAGGTTGGGTTTCAATTCAGCTCCGCGATCCGTCTGCTGTTGCGAGCGGGCGTGGTGCGGGTG
>CAYQRP010000309.1:0-1695 GCA_964419815.1 uncultured Luteolibacter sp.
AGATGGCCTAGCAGGGATCCGATTGAGGAATTTGGGGGCGTTAACCTTTACTCCATGACGGGAAATGATTCGGTGAATTGGGTGGATTTTCTTGGTTTGTTAGGGATTGATGAGTTTGAGAATCAACTCGCGGAAGCGTGTATAGGAGCGAAGGGCAATGCATCCGAAATCCTCAAAAAAATCCGAGACCAATGGGAGTGGGATGATGACAAGTATGTTATCACGAAAGACCACGGAGTAGTTGATGCCGAACATTTCGTCAACGGAGCTAATGTAATACTAAGGAACCCAGGCATGACGGCAGATATTTATGCCGATGGTGGAAAATACGTAGATGAGAATGGAAAAAATGTCAATTATGCCGGAAGGAGGAGTAATGAGGACAGTATATTTGGTGTGGATGTAGAAGACGTTCCATCTGATCATCTCGGAGCACAACTTGGAGAAAAAATGAGAAATGACCCCAGGTTCGCAGACAAGAAACGGAATCTTACAGACTGCGATTGCGAGGATGTGGCAAAAATGCTGGCCGGTATGCTCAAAGAGAAAGGTGCGCTCACAAAAGCGGATCAAAATAAATTCTTAGACAGCATAGGCTGGCATGGAACAGGCCTAGAAGGGGGTAGAGTTGGAGGTTTCGTCAGAGATCGGATTACTAGCGGAGGCACACCAACAAAGGCGACAAATGCACCATTCAAGCAGGATGTCATTAGATCCCTCATCGAAAAATCACAAAGCAAATAATACTGAGATGATTTTTAGTTATCTAGTTATAATTTCTACTGCATTATATTTAATTTTTATTACTGGCAGTTGCAGGTCAGAAGTTTCTAAAAATCCTAATGATTCCGAAAATAAAGTTCAAAATTTAATTCTTGAAGCTAGACGCGGCAATGGTAGTTCGGTGAGGAGGCTACTTTCTCTTTCCGACGGGAAAGAGATAGATTTGGACGGTAGTAAAATTCGATTTGAAGAATTAGTCCAGCTTCTGCACAAGACTGCTAAAGGTGGAGATTCGGAATCTCAGCTCCTCGCTTTTAAGTATCTTTATTTAAATCCCGAGTATCGTTTCGATGGTTGGCAGAGCTTCCTTAGACAAAGTTTTTTAGGTGGTAACAATGATGCGGGATTTCTACTTCTGTTATTTTCCTTAAGTAGAATATCCGAAGAGTATTTTTTCGATGATGCTGATCTTGATTTGGCAAAAAATCGGATTGAAACTGAGAGAAAAAATGAACCCAGAGATCCATTTCGGGATCTTCTCCAAGATAGCGATTTTGAAGAAGCATATCGAAATTTTAAAAATTCATCTCTATTGGAGGATTTAAATTTTTCAGATAGAGCGACAGAATTGCTGGGAGATTTCAAAACACTAACTTCATCAAATCCATAAAAGGGGCACCTTGAGGTGGTCCCGCAAAATGGAGTCAGTGGATTGTGAAAATTCAGCTGGTCTGAGAGGAGTAAATAAGCGCCACAAAAATCAGACCGGCGAAACGAAAGAGACCACTCCTGATCGCTGAGGTCAGCCCCCCCCCTCGTGGCAGGTGTGGCACTGAAGAACGAGAAGAGCACCTTACGCTAACCCTGCGACTTGAAAGACAACATAAATGGTTGCATTTCTTCCTTCCCATCCCGACTTTGACTAGTGATGCTCTAGGGGTGATTTGTCCACGGTCGCCCAGCCGCTTTCGT
>CAYQRP010000310.1:0-1693 GCA_964419815.1 uncultured Luteolibacter sp.
CGCTCAAACCAAACCGCGCAAGCTGAGCCTCAAGGAGCGAACCGAACTCGAAACCATCGAGGCCACCATCCTCGCCGCCGAGCAAGAGGCTGAACAAATCGAAGGCCAACTCAACGATCCGGAATTTCAGGCCCAACACTACGCGGAAATTCCCGAACTCGTTGTCAAACTCGATGCCGCCAAGGCTGAAGTTTCTCGCCTCTACCAACGTTGGGAAGAGCTCGAAGCTTTGCGCGAGGCGCTTGAAAAATAACTTCGCTGCCAAGTGCCCCCGCCGGGAATCGAACCCAGATTTAGAGTTTAGGAAACCCTCGTTCTATCCATTGAACTACGGGGGCCAGTTGCAAGAGACATGGCTATAACGCGAGCTGTCTGCCGCCGCAAGCCGCATGTCGATTCTCTGAACCACTCACCATCCGATTCTTACAATTCCCTCAACTTGGTCGAAATGCGCATCACGACTAATGACTGGCAGCTTGTGTTGGCGGGCGATGGCGGCAATCCACAGATCATTCATCGGGATAGGCGTGCCTGCCGATGCAAGTTGAAGACGAATTTCTGCATAATGGCGCGTTGTGGTTTCGTCTGCCGCTAGCACCGAAGTGGTGGCGAGCGCGTCATCAAGCCATTTGGACATCTTTTCCCGGAGCCGTGATTTCAAAATGCCAAAGCGAAATTCTGCCAGGGCCGGCACTGGGACGCATAGACAGTCTGCGCGCTCAAGATGCCGAATGAGGGATGATTCGTTCAGCCACCAACCGGAAAGACCGTTGGTATCGAGAATCATTTCCAATCCTCCTCTTCGATTTGCTCGAAGGTTTCATCGACGATTCGTTCGATGCGCTTGAGCTCGGCGACCACCTGCGGGTCGTTTTTTGCGATTCCCGCAAACTTCATCCACGGCCTTTTTGTCTGTGCCGGCCGCTTTGCCAGTTTGTCCTGCAGCGCTTCGGTTACATAATCCTTGAGCCGCATGCCCTGCCGCGCGGCGGTAGCTTTCACCTCGCGAAACAAGGGGTCTGGAAGATCAATTGTCGTACGCATAAAAGCATATTTCCGCTTTTTTGCGATTTTGCAAGAGCGGAGTATTTCACATTTCAGAGGAAAAATGTGGAATTTAGCTACGAAGGAACGCGAATGTAAAAGAATGTCAGTATCGCAAATGGGCAGGGACTTTTTTCACGCGAGAAAATTTCAAATCCTAAATTCTAAATCCGAAACGAGCGAAGATCTGCCGCTTCTCTCTTTTCGTTCTCATTCGTGTTCCTTCGCGTCCATTCGCGGTTCAAAATCTTCACTTTCTACTATTTCGATTTTCCGCCCCCAGCTCCTTTTCCAAAAACCTCGCCGTAAGGGATTTTTTGGATTTGGCGATTTGCTCGGGTGTGCCTTGGGCGATGATTTCACCGCCGTTGGTACCGGCTTCGGGGCCGAGGTCGATGATCCAGTCGGCTTCGGCGGCGACGGCCATGTGGTGTTCGATGACGACGACCGTGTGGCCCTCGTCGACGAGGCGATGGAGGACATCGATGAGTCGGGCGATGTCTTCGAGGTGGAGGCCGACGGTGGGTTCTTCGATGAGGTAGAGGTTGTGTGCGGCGTGGCGCGGGCGGTTCATTTGCGCCTTGATGCCACGGCCTTTGATGAGTTCGGAGACGAGTTTGATGCGTTGGGCTTCGCCGCCGGAAAGCGT
>CAYQRP010000311.1:0-1690 GCA_964419815.1 uncultured Luteolibacter sp.
TCTTCAACACCGCGGGCGAAACGACCTTCACCCGCGATTTCATGAAGTCGAAATCGCAGAACACGCCCTTCCTCGATCAGACGCTCAAAGGCTCGGTCGATCTGGTCGTGTTGGGCGAGCATGTCCTGCTCGACAGGGTTTGAGTGCCTCGCAGGAGTGAAATTTCGCTCACGGGCGGCATTGCCATGCGGCGGGTTTCGCCTATCATCCGCCGCGACATGAGCAACCTTGATGCGACTCTGACCGCCGCAGTGGCCGAAGGCAAATTGCTGGCATCCGCCAAAACCCACATCGATGCCCTCGTTCAGGGATCGGCCTCGGATCTTGCCGCGCGCGTGATTGGCGAGCTGGCGGCCGATGGCCAATGGGGTGAGTTGAACGATCGTTTTTACAAAACCCTTGCCTTTGGTACCGGCGGATTGCGCGGACGCACGATTGGTCGTGTGATCGCAAAATCCGAACAAGGTGCCGGCGGTCCCAATGGTCGTCCCGAGCATCCTTGTGTCGGCACTGCGACGATGAATTTTTACAATGTCGGTCGCGCGGTTCGCGGACTCGTGGCCTACGCGAAAAGGTCCGTATCGGCAGGCCGCAAGCCGTCGCTGGTGTTCGCCCACGACACGCGTCACTTCTCACGCGACTTCGCCGAGTTCTGCGCGAAGGTTGCATCCGATCTCGGTTGCGATGCTTATCTCTTTGAAGGTCCACGCTCGACGCCGCAACTTTCCTTCACCGTGCGCGAGCTTCGCGCCGATGCGGGCGTGGTGCTCACCGCGAGTCACAACCCTCCGCACGACAACGGCTTCAAAGCCTACTTCAACGACGGCGCGCAAATCGTCGAGCCTCACGCCTCGGCCATCATCGACGAGGTGAATGCCATCACCAGCGAGCGCTACGATGCGGTGCCCGAGAGCGAGCGCGGCCAGATCATCGTGCTCGGTGCCGAAATGGACGCACGCTATGTCGAGCGGCTCAAATCCCTGCTTTTGAAGCCCTCGCTGCTGCAAGGTGTCTCGACCAAAGTGGTCTTCACCAACCTCCACGGCACCGGTGGTCACATCAATGTGCCGATGCTGCGCGCGCTCGGCTTCGAGGTTCTCACCGTGCCCGAACAGGATGTGCAGGATGGTCGTTTCCCCACCGTCGAATCACCGAATCCTGAGAATGCTCCCGCACTCAAGATGGGCATCGATCTCGCGATCGCATCGGGCGCGGAAATCGTCATCGGCACCGATCCCGACGCCGACCGCATGGGCGTGGTGGTCCGCAATGCGAAAGGGGAAATGCAATTGCTCACCGGCAATCAGATCGGATCGCTGATGGCGTGGTACCGTCTCAAGACCTGCTTCGAACTCGGTTGGCTCACGCAGTCAAACCGCAGCCGTGCGGTGCTGATCAAAACTTTTGTCACCACCGAACTTCAACGCGCGATTGCCGATGGTTTTGGCGTGGGCATCGTCGACACGCTCACCGGCTTCAAGTACATCTCGTCTAAGCTCCGCAAATACGAGGACGCGATCCCGGCCGACAAGAAGGGCGATTATCGCTCGCTCAGCGAGGAGCAAACGCGCCTGCTCCGACTCGAGTACTCGCGCTTCTTTGTGTTTGGGGGCGAAGAAAGCTACGGTTATCTCGGTTCGGATTCGGTGCGCGACAAGGATGCGAATGGCGCGACGCTGATGTTTGCCGA
>CAYQRP010000312.1:0-1659 GCA_964419815.1 uncultured Luteolibacter sp.
TGATGTTTTTGTCATGCAGCTTGTACTCCAGCTGACCTTTTTCTTTTGCAATTGCGGTGGTGAAAATCGGGCCGAGGCTTTCATCGCCGATATCGGTCGGATGTTTGAACATGCGGTCGATGTTGCGGTGGGTTGAGATCAAGGCATCGGAGTTCATCGAGTAGAAATACATGTTGGCCGGCAGCTGCGTGTTTTCATCGACAAACTCCGAGAGCAGGCGCAGGCGCAGTGAGACGCCGATGGCGGCCACGACCTTGCCGTTTGCCATTACGGGTGTGGCCACGATGACCGAGCGGTGGCCTGTGGATTTGCTCACGACCAGGTCGCCCTCCACATCCTTGCCCGCCATCAGTTGAGGAAAATACGAGCGGTCGCCGAGGTTTTGCTCGGTGAGTCCGTCTGCGTTGGTTGAGTAGTACTTGCCGTCGGGCATTGCAAACCACACGGAGGCATCGGTCTCGAGTTCCTTGTCGAGGCGATCGAGCATCGGTCTGCTTTGCTCCCAGTTGGCCGATTGCGCTTCGGTGCTTGCGGCGATGACCTTGATGCTGCGCAGAACGCCGGAGAGGTGCTCTTCGATCAGGCCTTGGTAGGCATTGAGTGCGACTTGGGCGTCCACGCGTGCCATCTTGGTTGATGCCGTTGGGGCTTCGGCGCGAGCGGGCAAGTTCGCGAGCATGGTTGATGCCAAGGTGATCAAGGCCACCATGCGAGAGAACATGTTTCGGGAGTTCGCGATCTTGATGGGAACACTTTTTTTGAATGAGTTTGTGGTCATGGCGTTTGGTCGTTGATTTCCAAACGAACATTCAACATGCGGAGGAGCTTTTGCGCCATGCGGGGAAACTCACTCCTTGCCCAGTTGATGATGCGCGGGCGGTGTTGCGGATTTTTACAATCGTTCATTGGTGGAATCGCGGGTAGAACCGGATTCCAGAAGTTGAAATTCAAGCAGAGCAGATCTGACCACTGATTTCACTGATTGCACAGATGAAGAAAAGTCACGAATGACGCCCCCTCAAAAATCAGTCAATCTGTGAAATCAGTGGTTCTATTCTCCGATGTGATGCCTACATCGGATTTCGGGTTGAATGGGGTCGTTGGTTTTCGCATCTTCGCGCGATGATGGATTTCCCGCCGAGGCCGACGCGACTTGCGCAGCAGATGGTGGGCGAGTGCTTGCGAGAGGGGGATGTGGCGATCGATGCGACGGCGGGCAACGGGCATGACACGCAATTTTTGGCGAACTGCGTGGGTCGGACGGGTCGCGTGTTGGCCTTTGATGTGCAGGAGGCGGCGCTGCGTTCAAGCGGTGAAAGGTTGCGTGAAGCAGGCCTGGAAGAGCGCGTGGAGTTGCATCTCGCAAGTCATGCGCGGATGGCCGAGTTTGCTGCGGCTGGCAGTGTCGCGGCGGTGATGTTCAACCTCGGGTATTTGCCGGGCGAAGATCATGCTCTCGCAACTGAGGCCGACGAAACTTTGCGCGCGTTGGATGCGGCGTGTGTCGTGATGAAGTCCGGCGCGGTGTTGTCGGTCGTGTGTTATCCGGGTCACCCGCAAGGTGGCGAGGAGGCCGCCTGCGTTGAGCAGTGGATGAATGACCAATCGGCAAACGCGTGGCGCGTGGCCAAGTACGCGATGCTTGGCACGAAAGCGCCG
>CAYQRP010000313.1:0-1652 GCA_964419815.1 uncultured Luteolibacter sp.
CGGCGAAACACTGGGATTGGTGGGTGAGTCGGGTTGTGGGAAATCGACCTTGGGCAAAGCGGTTGTCCGTTTGCTCAAGCCGACATCGGGCAGCATCAACTTCAACGGCACGGATATTACCTGCATGAGTCAGCGCGAGCTGCGTCCGCTGCGCCGCGACTTCCAAATGATCTTTCAGGATCCTGCCGAATCACTCGATCCGCGCATGAGCGTGCGCTCGATCATTGAAGAACCGCTGCAAATTCACCGCATCGGATCTCGCGCTGACAAAATCCGTATGGTCAACGAACTGCTCGACCGTGTCGGTCTCCCCTCCTCGGCCGCCGAGCGCTATCCGTTCGAGTTTTCCGGTGGTCAGCGGCAGCGCATCGGTATCGCGCGTGCTCTTGCGTTGAAACCAAAACTCATCGTCTGCGACGAACCCGTCTCGGCACTTGATGTCTCGATCCAATCGCAAATTTTGAACCTGCTCGTCGAACTGCAACGCGAGCTTGGGCTTTCTTATCTTTTCATCGCTCACGATCTCTCGGTGGTGAAGCATGTGAGCGACCGCGTGGCGGTGATGTATCTCGGAAAAATCGTCGAACTCGCTTCATCCGAAAGCATTTACCGCGATCCTCGCCACGCCTACACCAAGGCTCTGCTCTCGGCGATCCCATCAACGGATCCGACGGCATCGCGCGAACGCATCCTGCTCGAAGGTGAAATCCCCTCGCCCATCGATCCGCCGCGCGGCAGCGCCTTTGGTCATCGCATCAATCATCCGCGCTACGAGGAAACGATCGGCATGGATATGCCGCTGCGCGAAATCAGCGCTGGTCACTGGGTGGCGGCCGACCCCTGCTGCGTCAGTGCCGAGGATTGGGAAAAGCTTTCGGCTTAGAGCCCCCGCGCGATTTTTCCGACCAAGGCGGGGCCTTGATAAATCAGCGAAGTGTAAATCTGCACGAGCGACGCGCCGGCGGCAATTTTTTCGCGGGCATCCTCGAGCGATGAAATTCCTCCGACGCCGATGATCGGAATGCGTCCGCCGAGATGGCTTGAAAACTGACGCAGCACCTCGGTGCTCTTGGCGTGCACCGGCTTGCCGGAAAGTCCGCCTGCTTCGCCTGCAAAACGATGATCGCTCACCGCTTCGCGATCGAGCGTGGTGTTGGTGGCGATGAGCCCGTCGAGTCCGCCATCGAGAAATACCCGCGAGAGATCGCGGATGTGATCTTCATCGAGATCGGGCGCGACCTTGAATAGCAGCGGCACCTTTTTGCCATGTTCGGCACTGAGTTTTTGCTGCTCTTTTTTGAGCGTCTCCAACAATCGCGCACTCGCCTCAGCACCTTGCAAATCGCGCAGTCCCGGGGTGTTGGGCGATGAAAGATTGACCGCGATGTAATCCGCCACACCGAAAGCTTTGCGCAAACAGGCGAGATAATCATCCGCCGCATTTTCATTCGGCGTGTCCTTGTTCTTGCCGATGTTGAATCCGATCACGCCGTGAAACGATTTGCTGCGACGCACATTTTCCACACCGGCATCGATGCCGGGATTGTTGAAGCCCATGCGGTTGATGATCGCCTCATGCGGTACGAGGCGAAACAAACGCGGCTTCGGATTGCCCGCTTGCGGGCGCGGCGTGATGGTGCCGATTTCGACAA
>CAYQRP010000314.1:0-1648 GCA_964419815.1 uncultured Luteolibacter sp.
ATCCATCCAACCACGGAACGTCAGATGAAAAGCAGGCACCCAAGAAAACCCTACGAGAGGTTTATGCCAATGCCGCGAGCGGACTGCTGTTAATGTCGAATGAGAAAGAAGTTTCAAGCGATCAGTTGGCAGTTTCAGGAGAAGAGGAAAACTTGCCTCAGCCGTGATTCATGAGTAACTCCTTAGCGCGATGAACACGAAAAATCTTATCCTCCCAGAGTATCTTGAGACACTCTTTGTAGTGAAGGAGGAAGATGTGCAGTGGCCTCAAGAGTTCTGGATCATCACAGCCTGCAATCCTTACTCGCTGGGAGATTCGAGCGTCGATGATGCAGCCGACACACGCCTAAGAAAGGCGCTTAGCCGAATGGGGTGTTGGAAAATCAGGATCAAGGGCATTTCTCCTGACTGGAAGCATGGCGAAAAATCTTTTGCCTTCACCGGGCTCGGTCGCAGCGAGGTACTTGAGCTTGGGCGTGAGTACCAACAGAACGCCGTGTTTCATGTGAAGGGCGATGTGCTCAGTGTCGTCGCATGCGACGGCGGTCATGAAGACGTAGCTGGACGTTTCAGAGAAAGGATTCGTCGGAGTCAGGACCGACCTGCCTATCGCATTTACGTGATAAGACTCGATCCAGCAGTTCTTCAGGTGAAGAGATTCAAAAACTCCAACCCCAATCACACGGCCGGCAAGCCGTGCTACTATGTAGGCATGACCTCATGCTCAGCCGAAGAGAGATTCGATCAGCACAAGCGTGGCTACAAAAAATGTAAATTGGTGCAATTGTATGGCCTTGAACTGGCAACTGACAAATTCGCGGATATCCCCCTACTCAGCCTTGATGATGCAAAATCCAAGGAGGTGTCTCATGCTGACGACTTGCGACGACAAGGATACGCCGTATGGCAGAAATGAGTTTGTTCATTCGGATTGTTCCAATTATCAGAGATCAAAGACGGCCTTGTTTTTATTCAAAGAAATCGGCAATCGCGAATTTACTGGCACATAATAGAATCACTTCAAAAAACACATCAATCATGCAAGTGCATACCTATTTCGATAATCCTAACGGTGTTGACTTTGCGCCGAAAGGAAAGCCAAAGCTTCTCTTCAAAGCATGCTTGAACCATGGACCGGGCTTTGCTGAAATTTCTGGATTTTATCTGGGACCCAATGATGACAACACCCATGATGTGTTGTGGACTGACAGTGACTGGACTGAAGGGTTTACAGCCCTAGCATGGGTGAAGTGTGGGTCGATCCCAAGGGATGAATTAAGTCGTGAGCTTTTGAAAAATTATTGGCAGAGCGAAAAAAATCAAAGCGAGGCAGAAGAGCCAAGTCTTCCTGAAATCATGAAGAACGATCAGGCGGCATTGAACCCGAAACAGGTCAGAGCAATTTTCGAAGAGGTATGGTCGTGATTCTTGACTGGTTAAAAATGTGATGAAGGAGTAACTGGGATTTTGTCTAGGGGGTCTTGACTGGTGAGTAAGAGAAAATTCATAAGCGTAAGTGCTCAATCTTTCTAATTTTCTTCCATGAACTGTCCCAACTGCGGATTTCCAGTCGATGGTCGAAACCTCCCGCGTACTTGTCCGAAGTGCGATGAGGACCTCATCCGCGCCAAGGCGCGTCGACCGCTGC
>CAYQRP010000315.1:0-1647 GCA_964419815.1 uncultured Luteolibacter sp.
TGACGATGTAGCCTTTGAGCGCGGGCTGGCGGAAGACCCGGTTCATGAAGCGGCAGGATTCCTCCTGATCGAAATCGAGGGTCGTGTCGCCGTGCTGGCGATAGAAGGCGAGGAAATGTTCCCACAGCGTCTGGCTCGAGGCATCCATCAGCATGGCGCCTTCGTGGTGGAGCTTCACATAGTGCTCGATTTCATTTTTCTCGCGAAGCTGGATCCACACCGATGATTTCGATTCCTTCACTTCCATGCGGGCCTCGTTGATCGTGGCGACGAGGCGGAAGGCTGCGGTGATCGGCTCTTCTTGCGGTGGGCGTTCGTTGACTTGCTCGATGCGCTCGTACCATGCGGCGACTTCGCGTTCCTGCTCCCAGTCGGCCATTTTGCGCTGCACATGACCAAGGTCGGTGATCACGCTCATGAACTCCGGGTAGGGGAGTTTGCGTTTGTAGAAGGCGTAGGCGATGTAATTCCAGAATTCGAGGATGTCGCCCGGCGGCATCGGCCACAGCTCGAGCGGTTCGTAGGAGGTGATTTCCCAACGCGGGCTGATGCGGACCATGTCGTGGTCGTGGAGCTCGCCCTCGATCACATAGCGGCGGTAGCGTTTTTCGATTTTGGTGACGAAGTCCGCCTCCTTGTCGTCGAGTTCGCGTCCGAGTTTTTCCTCGATGATGTCGAGGACCGGTGTGTCGTCGAATTTGTTGGGCGACTCGGGAAGGTCCTCGCCGCGGTGCATGCGCTCCATCATCGTCGCGTACTGACAGGCGCCGGAGATGATTTCGTCCTCGGCGGTGCAGGATCCGAACCAGCGGTTGCCCTGGAGGCGCAGGCTGGTGCGGAAGGTGCCGCTTTCGTCCTCGACGCGGCCTTGAATGAAGAGGTGATTGCCGAAAATTTGGGTGACGGCACCGTCCTTTTGCAGCATTTCCCCTCGTTTGCGTGATTCTTCGGGAAAGCTGTTGAGAAAATTGAGTGTGGCGCGGTCGGGATTCATGGCTTGTCGGGTGTAAAGATCGTTTTCAGCTCAAAAGGTGGATCGAAGCGACGCCACGGGGGCGTACCTCACGGGGGAGCTAGTCTAATCACTGATGATTTGACGAATCAATCAAAACATCAGGGATTTCGTCGCATTGGGTCCGGCTGCGTCGGGCCTCAGCGGCGTGAATTTTTCACACCTCTCGCGCAAATCAGCGCATTGATGGTGATGCCGATGCCGGCGATCATGAAAAGTCCGGGAAACCAAATCGAGTAGCCCGGCGCGAGCGAATCCGGCTTGAGCACGGCAAGCTGCGGATTTTGCGGATCAACGAAGCACTCGGTGTTCATGCCGACAGGAAATTCCGCGAGGCGTTCGTCGGCGAGTTGACGTTTGTTGGTCCACGGATTGCCGCGCAAGGTGGTTTTTTCGCCGAGCAGGCCTTGGCCTTGCCACTCGTAGCCGAAGTTGACGCGGTGGCGGTATTCGATTGGCGAATTCGGATCGTGGCGGCGTTCCTCGAGCTCGGACGCGAGAATGACGCAAGGGACTTTTGGCCAATTTCGCATTTCCTTGGCCCGCATGAAACTCCGCGCCATGAGAAACACGAAAAGCCCGCCGATGAGGACAAGCGAGAGCCCGATGAACGCCATGAACCAACGGCCGCCGCG
>CAYQRP010000316.1:0-1646 GCA_964419815.1 uncultured Luteolibacter sp.
CCCAACAACCTCTAACTCATAACCTCTAACTCCTTCCCCTCTCATGAACAAAATATTCATCTCCGGACACCGCGGCATGGTCGGATCGGCGCTCGTTCGCAAGGCCGAGGAGCTCGGCGGATTCGACACCATCACCGCCACCCGCAGCGAACTCGACCTCTGCAATCAGGCCGCAGTCTTCGATTTTCTCGCCCGCGAAAAACCCGACACGGTCGTGATCGCCGCTGCCAAGGTCGGCGGCATCCACGCCAACGCGACTTACCCGGCCGACTTCATCTACGAAAACCTCGCCATCGCCGCCAACCTCGTCGAGGGCAGTCGCCGCGCCTCGGTCCCGCGCGTGCTATTTCTCGGCTCTTCTTGCATCTACCCGAAACTCGCACCGCAGCCGATGACCGAAGACTGCTTGCTCACCTCGGCCCTCGAGCCAACCAACGAGGCTTACGCGATTGCCAAAATTGCCGGGCTCAAGCTCTGCCAACACTACCGCGCCCAACATGGCCTGCTCTACCACAGCGCGATGCCCACCAACCTCTACGGCCCTGGCGACAACTACCACCCGGAAAATTCCCACGTCATTCCCGCACTCATCCGACGCTTTCACGAAGCGAAAGAACGCGGCGACGCTTCGGTCACCATCTGGGGCACCGGCACCCCGCGCCGTGAGTTCCTCCATGTCGACGACCTCGCCTCAGCCTGCTTCCACCTCCTCGGCCTCGACAATCCGCCCGACTGGGTCAATTGCGGCACCGGCACCGACCTTACCATCCTCGAACTCGCCCAACTGGTCGCCAAAACCATCGGGTTCAACGGCGAAATCCTTACCGACCCGACCAAACCCGACGGCACTCCGCGCAAACTCCTCGACATCACCAAAATCAAATCGACCGGCTGGCAACCGGTCGTCAGCCTCGAAACCGGTCTCGCCGCCGCCTACGAGGACTTCAAATCCACCCTCGCCATCGGCCACGCGAGACTTTGATACGAGAAACATAGTAGATCGTGGATCGTGGATTGCAGATTTTGGCTCGAAGAAAAAGCCGCTTCTTCATCTTCCTTACTGCTTTCAACTTTCCGCTTTCTGCTTTTCTCTCTCCTCTTCTCTTGAAACTGAAACCTTGAACACTTGAAACTTACTCTATGAAAAAAGCACTCATCACCGGCATCACCGGACAAGACGGCTCCTACCTCGCCGAGTTCCTCCTCAAAAAAGGCTATGAAGTTCACGGCATCAAACGCCGCGCCTCGCTCTTCAACACCCAACGCGTCGATCACATCTATGAGGACCCGCATGTGGAAAATTCTCACTTCCGCCTGCACTACGGCGACCTCACCGATTCCTCCAACCTCACCCGCCTCATCAGCGAGATTCAGCCCGACGAAGTCTACAACCTCGGCGCCCAATCCCATGTCGCGGTTTCCTTCGAGGCCCCCGAGTACACCGCCGATGTCGATGCGATGGGCACCCTGCGCCTGCTCGAGGCAATTCGTTTCCTTGGCCTCGAAAAGAAAACCCGCTTCTATCAAGCCTCAACCTCCGAGCTTTACGGACTCGTCCAAGAAATCCCGCAAAAGGAAACCACTCCCTTCTACCCGCGCTCACCCTACGCGGTCGCCAAACTCTACGCCTACTGGATCACCGTGAA
>CAYQRP010000317.1:0-1639 GCA_964419815.1 uncultured Luteolibacter sp.
CAACCCGCCGCTCTGCGATGGCAGCCACAAGTCGCTGCCGGCGGAGTGAGGAAAAATTAGAGGTTTAAATTGGTCTCCTTTTCGTCGCCATCATTGCGTCATTTTTGTTGATGTCCTTTGCAATTCTTTGGTGGCACAAAGCCGCAACCCTTAAAATTATTCGCGCAAGTCTTTGGGGATAGAGGCCCTTGCCTATTTGCAATCTGCTATCGCTCTTCTTTTTCGCGCTCATGCTCAAACCGGCGGTCGAATGAAGAATGACCTTGAAAAATGCGAGAATTTGCGGTCATTTGCCGAACCAAATCCTTGCGCGCGCTCACCCCACTTTTGCTTTTGCTGTCCACCCGCATCGCGCTGGCGGTGACCGCGTTGCCGTCGGGCAATGGCAAGTTGCCGACGACCTCGCTCTTGCCGGACGGCAGCCAAATGCATGGCGTGCTTTTGCCGCAGTACGATGAGAACCAAAAACTCTCGAGCCTGCTGCATGCAGAGGAGATGACCTTGGTCGATCGCGAGACGATTCAGGGCGAGAAGGTGTGCATCGAGTTTTTTGATTCCGACGAAACCATGAATGGCCGCATCGACTTGAAGCAGGCGGTTTTCAATTCGGCCAAAGGATCGCTCAAGGCCACGGAGTTGGTCACGCTGGGATCGGATCAAATCATCGCCAAAGGCGATGGCCTTTGCTATGCTTTCGAGCAGGGCGAGGGCTTTCTCGGCGGCCCGGTGAACACGCTTATTTTTTCCAAGAAACAACCGATGATGAAATCCCGCACATCCGCTCTGCGCGCGACCGCGATGGTTGGCGCGGCGCTCGTGCAACCGGTGCTCAACGCCGCGCCGCCACAACCCGTCGTGCCCGTCGAACGCGCGACCGCACAAGCCGATGCGAAAAGCAAAGCACCGGCGCAAGCCCAGGCGGCAAGTGAAACGCGCAACGACCTCAAGTCCGACCTCGAGGCATCGGCCGCCGCCACGGCAAATGCGAAGGCGTTTCTGGAAAAACATGAAATCCAAGTGAAGGCCGGCACGGCACCAGCCAGGCCCGAGGCACAGCCGCTTGATGCCCCTGCCGATCCAAACGACACGCTGGTGACCTGCGATGGCGGCATGTACTTCGACGCCGACGATGGGATCTTCGTTTACTTCCGCAATGTGGTGGTGAAGGATCCGCGCTTCGACCTCTCGGGCGCCGACGAACTCAAAGTTTTTCTTGGCAAAAAACCCGATGCAAAAACGCATGAGAACGCATCGAAAAAATCCGCCGACGGCAAAGGTGTTGGCGCGCGCTTTGGCGATGTCGAACGCATCGTCGCCACCGGGGCGGTAAAGGTTCTGCAAAAGCAAACCGAGCCGGGCAAGCTACCCGTCGAGGCAAGCGGCGCGATTTTCACCTATCATCCCAAGACCGGCCGCATCCACTTGCAAGGCGGCTATCCATGGGTCAAGCAAGGCACCAGTTTCATGCGCGCAAAAGAACCCAATCTCAACCTGCGCATCGAAAAGGATGGCAGCTTTGTGACCGAAGGCCGCTGGGATATGCGCGGCAAGGTCGAAGACAAAAATTAACTCCAAGCCAGCGGTTTCACTCCATGCACGATCCGGGATCCACCTGCCAGAATGCCAGCAACGCCGTGCT
>CAYQRP010000318.1:0-1635 GCA_964419815.1 uncultured Luteolibacter sp.
ATTTTCTCGGGCTGATCCCGCGAAAACGCGACATCGAGTCGGCTGAGCACACCACTCTGCAAATGCTCCTGCCACTCGAGCTGATAGAGGAAATCGAAGAGATATTTTTGATCTCCCATGAAGAGCCAGTTCTTGCCGCTCGCACCAGTGGCCGCACGGTGTTCGACAAAGGCGCGGAATGGAGCCACGCCAGTGCCGGGACCGACCATGATCACCGGCGCGGCATCATCGGCAGGCAAACGGAAATTTTTGTTCGGCTGCACGAATATCGGCACCTCCGATCCGGGCTTCGCGAGATCCGCCAGATAGGTTGAGCACACGCCCTTGCGCGCGCGACCATGCGATTGATAGCGGACCGCCGCCACCGTGAGATGCACCTCGCCGGGATGCGCAAGCGGGCTCGAGGCAATCGAGTACAAACGCGGCGGCAGCTTGCGGAACAAGCCCGCGAGCGCATCGGCCGAAAGACCCGATGGCGCAAAGTCACTGATCGCATCGACGATCTCACGACCGTAGTTGTATTCCTTGAGCTTATCCTTGGCATCATCCGCCAGCAGCGCCTTCAAGGCATCCGATCCAGTCGCCTCTGCCAACTTGGTGAGCACGCTGCGCGAAAGTGCGGTGATGTCGAAATCTTCGCGCAAGGCATCGGCCAACAACTTGCGGCCCGAGACTTTGGTTTCGATTTCCTCGTCCCCTTTCAGCTTCGCCGCCGCAAGCACGGCTGCCACGACATCAGGCGCATTCACCGGCAACACCGCCAAGGCGTCGCCGGGCTCATACGACATGCCCGATCCCTCGAGCGAAAATTCCAAATGAATGGTCTCCTTGCTCGAGCCCTCGCCGTTAAGCAAAACACGCTCGTTCAAAGGCGAAGGAAACGGGTTTTTCTTCCCGTACTCGACACCACCCACAGCGACCTCGCTCACGGCAGTCGCAGTCACCGCTCCGCCCGTCGGCGCCAACGCGGTCAAGGCAAGACCCAGCCATTCGCTGAAGGCATCTTCATAATCGACATCGCAATCACGACGATCCGCCACGCGCTTGCCACCCAAGACCTCAAGCCGTGCGTCGACATCCTTCCCGGTCTGACAAAATTTCTCATACGAAGTGTCACCCAAGGCGCACACGGAATAACGCAGACCGCCCAAGGCAATCTCCTCGCTCATCAAGCTTTTGTAAAAACCCACCGCCGATTCGGGCGGTTCGCCATCGCCCCAGGTCGAGACGATGACCAACAAATTTCCTACCGCCGCCAAACTCGCCGGCTCGACCTCGGACATGTTTTTCATCACCGCTTGAAAACCACGCTTCTTGGCATCCTTCACCGCACGCGCCGCAAGCGCTTCGGAGTTGCCGGACTCGGTGCCGTACAAAACCGTCAGCTTGCCCGCGGAAACCACCGCAGGTGTCACCGCCCCAGCCGGACCCATGCCCGCAAGAAACCCACTCAACCACGCACGCTGCGCGGCATCGGTCGCGGAAAGCATCGATTCCAAAGACTGACGCTGTTCTTTGGAGAAGGGGGCGTGATCAGGAAATTTAAACATTAGTTTGTTGCCTATCTTTATGAGGTTTCGGCAAGATCCTCACCCGATTCGGACCCGCAATCAATCATTTTGTGAATAAATTGGC
>CAYQRP010000319.1:0-1634 GCA_964419815.1 uncultured Luteolibacter sp.
TACCGCGAGAACCCCGCTCTCGACAATCTGATGCTCGCGCCGTTCTTCAAGGATGTCCTCAACGCCTCGCAACAAAACTGGCGCGAGGTTGTCTCGATGGCCACCCTCGCCGGTATTCCGGTTCCCGCATTCAGCGCCTCGCTTGGTTACTACGATAGTTATCGTAGTTCCGTGCTGCCCGCCAACCTGCTTCAAGCCCAGCGCGACTTCTTCGGTGCCCACACCTACGAGCGCACCGACAAGCCACGCGGCGAGATGTTCCACACCGACTGGCCCGAGGTCATCGGTTGAACCGCTCAGCTCCGCGCCGCAAGGCCCTGACGCACCTGCCCTCCGTCATCGGAAGGCCAAATCGACCCTGTTAGGCTCGATTTTTTCTCGCAAACCCTTGCCATGCGGCGGGTGGTGGTTTACTTCCGCCCGCCTATGGCAACCTATCGCGTGCTGGTTTCGGACCCGATCTCGGAAAAGGGCGTGGACGCCCTTCGCAACGCCCCGGGCATTTCCGTCGATGTCAACACCGGCCTCAAACCGGAGGAGCTTCTCAAAATCATCGGTGAATATCACGGCCTCGTGGTCCGTTCGCAAACGAAGGTGACCCCGGAAGTTTTCGCCGCCGCCACCAATCTCAAGGTCATCGGTCGCGCTGGCGTTGGTGTCGACAACATCGATCGCAGCGCCGCCACCGATCACGGCGTGGTGGTGATGAACACCCCCAGCGGCAACACGATTTCCACTGCCGAGCATGCCTTCACCTTGATGCTCTCGCTGGCCCGCAACATTCCGCAGGCCCACGCCTCGATCATCGCCGGCAAATGGGATCGTAAGTCCTTCGAAGGTGTCGAACTCAACGGCAAGCGCCTCGCCATCCTCGGCATGGGCCGCATCGGCACCGAGTTCGCCAAACGCGCACAGGCCTTCGGCATGACCGTTGCCGCCTACGATCCCTTCCTCACCGCCGCCCGCGCGCAATCGCTCAAGGTCGATCTCGCACAAAGCGCCGAGGAAGCCCTCAGCGGCGCGGATGTCGTGACCCTTCACATCCCGCTTACCCCCGAAACGAAACACATTCTCAACGCACAAAGCCTTGCCCGCATGAACCGCGGCGCATTGGTCATCAACTGCGCTCGTGGCGGACTCGTCGATGAAGCGGCCGCCAAAGCTCACCTCGACTCCGGCCACCTTGCCGGCATCGCGCTCGATGTGTTCGAAGTCGAACCCCCACCCGCCGACTTCGCATTGCTTGGCACGAAAAAATGCGTCTTCACCCCGCACCTCGGTGCCTCAACCGCCGAGGCGCAGGAAAATGTCGGCATCGAAGTCGCCCACCAGGTGAAGGACTTCCTCGTCACCGGCGAAATCCGCAATGCGGTCAACATGCCCAACCTCGACAGCCGCACGCTCGAAAGCGTCGGCCCCTACCTCGACCTCGCCAACTCGCTCGGCCGCCTTGTTTCCAAAATCGCTCCCGCCCAGTGCGACTCGATCCGCGTTTCCTATCTCGGCGCCGTCTCAGAACTCGACACCGAGCTGATCACGCGCATGACCCTTACCGGCTACCTGTCCGCCGCGCACCACGACGCACAGGTCAACCTCGTCAACGCACCCGCCGTTGCCAAAGCCCTCGGCCTGCA
>CAYQRP010000320.1:0-1632 GCA_964419815.1 uncultured Luteolibacter sp.
GTGCAGTGATGCGAGAATGATAAGGAAGTATCGGAGCATATTATTTGAAGCGAACGTCGAGGCCGGGCACCCGCTACCGAGAGCGCGCCTCCGATTCAGGTTGAGGTTTCTGGCTACCCTCCGACTTCGAATCGGGGCGGGTATCGGGTTGCCCAGCGCCGGCTTGTTCTGCCTTGGCTTTTGTCGTATCAGGCTTCGGACCGTACTTCACATTGAAGCGGTCAAGTTCGGACTGCGGAATAGGCATGAGCTTACTGAACAGCTCGAAGAGACCCGCTCCCCGAATACCAATCCACGCTGCCCCATCTGGATAGCTGAGCGCGAAATTGCTGCACTTCCAGCAAAAGCTTGACTGAAAAATAATCGCATCACCTGCATGGACTCGCACCCCATGAATGGGGAAGTGACAGAAAGCTCCGCCATCAATCTCACCCTGAACTCCGATCACCTCCTGAAGCTTCGGAAGAAAGACCCCTCGTTGCTCGTTCGTCAAAGTAGAACGATTGAGGATCTTGGACTTGCTGCCGTAAGGGATAATGGGGAACTCGTCTTCCTCCAATCGGGTGTCCCAGAATAGGAAGTCGGAAGGGGTCTCCTCCGTCTCGAAATCAAGCAAGTAAACTTCAATCCGGTCTCCCTTGGCCAAAACAGCCGCAAGATCTCGCCGATAGTCTGACCGAATCTTTGACTTCGCATCATAGAAACGTGATTCGGCTACGGACAATTCTTTCTCTGCCTCGCCCTCGGCAGAGGCCCAAGTGGAAGCGAAGATTGCGGTTGCGCAAAGTGTAACGAGCAAGGTCTTCATTTTGTGGAAGTACGATGAGCGCGTGCACCCCTATCAGCGGCGGCGCACTTCGATCACGGGGTTAGGGTTGTAGTTATGGGAAATCATCTCAACAGAACGGCTACTAGCGGTTATGTGGCGCGGCTTGTTCGGTTTCTATTCATTGTCTTGTGGTGTGATCCTGGTCATTCTCCCAGGGCGTGCCAGTCGTATCAGACAGCGTATCGTTCTCTGGTTCCGGGCGCGGCTCTTTACGGCGTTCACGCACATAGGGTTTCTTTATCCTGTATGCAGCGGTTAAGAGGAACATCCCCATAAAGAGGATAAGTACACCTGTAAATCTTGCTTCATCACCAGCAAAAAATGACATAACATTAGTGTTTATAGATTTTCCGGTTCCTCCCATGGAGACATAGGGAACCGGTCGTAAAATTTGGGATAAGCCAAATAATACTGAAACAAGTCCTGCGGCAACTAGGCCCACTACGCTACATGTCGACTTTTTGGGTTTGTGCATTTGGCCTGTCGTGATTACGGAAAACTTTGCAATAATACCGAACAGTCTTATTGAGTCACGCGCGGCATTTTACCTGCAACAGTCGCGCGCGGTTGTTTCAGGACAAAGGCAGACCAGATACGTGACTCTGAGCATTCCAGTCATATGTAGAACATATGCGTCTACGAAGGAAGTGCCAAGGGAAATCTGGGATAGGTGAGGTGGAGGGGAGGTAGAGGTTATTTGTTGAGGTTATTGGGTATAGATGAAGACACTGCTTCGCCTCTTGAATCTTTGAAAAAAGATTTACCGCCAAGGCACCAAGATCGCCAAGGAATGCGGAGAGGAT
>CAYQRP010000321.1:0-1626 GCA_964419815.1 uncultured Luteolibacter sp.
CTGATTGGCGCACGCGGGCGAAGTCGCCACGCTGCTTCATGCTGCATTTGCGCGGGAGTCTCATCGATGGGCCGAGATATGAGCCCGTTTCCGCAATGCGGTCGGGAAATTAGGATCCGTGTTGCGTCGTGTGACGCTTGAACGGATTCTCGGCACCCTTCGGCACGAGGCGCTTGCGACCCTTTTGACGGCGGCGGCGAAGGATATCACGACCGGCTTTAGTGGCCATGCGGGCACGGAAACCGAATTGTTGTTTTCGGGTGCGCTTGGAGGGCTGGAAGGTGCGTTTGCTCATGGCTGGGGCCTCGTTGGAAATTTCGGATTTCGCGTCCGGCAGTGGGCGCGGGGCGCGGAGATTATGGAAATGGCGTGCGATGTCAATGCGCCAGTGAGCTAAATTTTTGCAAAAATGGCCATCGGACCCACAATCCCGACAATTTCTCGGAATTTGGGCCAAATTCCTCTCGCAAATCGGCTAGCAGGCGCCGCCTACCACTCCCCTTCTTTGCGCTTTCCCGATGCCCCATTTCCATTCACACCCGTGCCCGTGTCGCTGCCCGTTTTCGAAATTGCCGAGGCCTTGCGTGCCGCTGTCTCATCAGGCGATCGCCCGCGGGTGCTGCTGAAAGCTCCCACCGGCTCGGGAAAATCAACGGAGGTGCCCGGCATGCTGGTTGATGCGGGCGTGGAGGGAATGATCCTGGTTGTCGAACCCCGACGCATGGCCGCGCGACTGCTTGCCGGATGGGTGGCGAAACAACGCGGCACAAGCGTGGGTCGCGGGGTGGGTCATGCGGTGCGCTTCGATTCGAAATACGGAAACGAAACGAAAATCCTCTACCTCACCGACGGTGTGTTCCAGCGCTGGATCCAAGATGACCCTCAACTCCACGGCATCGGCGCGGTGATTTTCGACGAATTCCACGAGCGCCGACTCGCGGTCGATGTCGCACTCGCACGCTGTTTGGATTTGCAGGACAGCACCCGCCCGGATCTGCGGGTCGTGGTGATGTCCGCCACGCTCGAGACCGCAGGCCTCGCCGATTTTCTAGCGCCCGCGATCACGCTCGAAGCCGGTGGTCGCACTTATCCGGTCGAGGTTTTTTATCGGCCCGAAAAAGCCCCAAGCCATGACCGACGCGGTGGCCCGCCGCGTGAGATTCCCATCTGGGAACGCATGGTCGGCGTGTGTCGCGAAGCAATGTCGATGAGCGATGCGGGAAACATTCTGATGTTTCTACCAGGCACTCATGAGATTCGCAAAACCATCGAGTTGCTGGAGCAGGGATCGACCACTCGAGGTTGGGATGTGTTTCCACTCTACAGCACGCTGCCGCCCGCCGCGCAGGAAGCGGCGATCCGCCCGGGCGACAAACCAAAGATCATTGTCGCCACAAATGTCGCGGAAACATCGCTCACCATCGAAGGCGTGAGAACGGTGATCGATTCCGGCCTCGCGCGCATCGCATCGTTCGAACCGCGCCGTGGCATCAACACGCTGCTGGTAAAAAAAATCTCACGCGCCGCGGCCGAGCAACGCGCGGGTCGTGCAGGCCGCACCGCTCCTGGTCGGGCATTTCGCCTCTGGAGTGAGGCCGATCACGCGCGCCGCGCGGAATTCGAATC
>CAYQRP010000322.1:0-1622 GCA_964419815.1 uncultured Luteolibacter sp.
TCTCACCGAGCGTGCGCAGGACCTCGACGGCAAGGGCGTCGGCCTTCACGGTGATCGGATTTTTGGTCATGAGTCCGGCGACCGGCTTATCGCCCAGCAGCGGATCTGCGCGGAAGCAACGCGCAAAATCCCCATGAGTGAAAATACCTGCCAAACAACCCCGCGAATCAACAATCAGGCATGCGCCAGCCCGCGCATTTTTCATCGCATCGAGTGCGGCAAAGACATCCGCATTTTCACCGACGACCGGCAGCTGCGCATCGCAACGCATGATGTCAGAAACTCGCGTGAGCAAAGCCCGGCCCAAGGATCCGCCGGGGTGAAATCTTGCAAAGTCCTCCTCGCTGAAACCACGCGCCTCAAGCAAGACCATCGCCAGCGCATCGCCCATCACCAGCATCGCCGTCGATGAAGACGTCGGTGCGAGATTCAAGGGACAGGCCTCGCGCTCGACCGAGGTGTCCAAAGTGAGGTCGGCCAACTGCGAGAGTGTTGAGCCGGGCTTGCCGGTGATCGCAACAATGCCGACATCGAAGCGCCGAATGAATGGCATGAGGTCAAGCAACTCGCGGGTCTCGCCCGAGTAGGAAAGAGCCAACACGGCATCGCCGTCATTGAGCAAACCCAGATCGCCATGCAGGGCGTTTTGCGAATCGAGCACCACCGCAGTGGCACCGGTCGAGTTGAAGGTGGCGGCAATTTTCTGACCGATGTTGCCGGATTTGCCGACACCGACGACGACAATCTTGCCACGTCGCATGAGCGTATCGCGCAACATGTCGACCACCTTCGGAAACGAGCCGTCTAGGCGTTCCGCCATGCGCCGCAATCCGTCGACCTCGATGTCGATCACGCACCTTGCCTTGGCCAGTTGGTCCATGCCCCATCACAAACCACGCAAGTCCCGCTTGGCAAGCGCGGAGCACCGCGTTTCCCCTCGCCATGACCGCGACACAAGTGCATGTTGGTGTCATGAAAACGCCAATTTTCATCCTGACCGCTGCCCTTCTCGGCACCGTCGTCTCGGCCAGCACCATTTCCGTGGTGCCGATCTTTGAACCGCTCAGCCTGCGCGGCACGGATGTGGATGAAGCGGTTTCTGACAGCGGCGAATCACTGCAAGCCTGCATCGCCTCGCGACCCATGGCCATGAGCGGAGATTTTCCGGAAATCCTCGTCGAGGCCACCCGCAGTCCGCACCTGCTGCCTAGCAACAACCCCAATTACAAAGTCCAAGAAGCCAATCTGTTGGTGCTCTGCAACATCACCATCGATGCGGAAATGACCCCCGAAGGCCTCGGCATCCGCATCGATGTGTCGGAACTCGCGATCCCGGCGGAGGTCGACCTCACCGCGCGCCAAGTTCTCAAACTCACGATCGGTGCCCTGCAAAAAACCCTCGAGGCGTACCAACTGCCACTCAAAAAACCGCTGAATGTGAACCTCTCCATCGTCGGCACCGACGACGCAAAATCCCATCTGCGCGGTCTCGCCTCGCGCTTCACCCTCCCTGCGGGTCCTGCAGCACCCTGATCCCGCGGTTTTGCCTTTGCAAGCGACCGCCTCATCGCCTTTGATCGCCCAGCCACGTCACGCATGAAATCCAGCTCCAAAGATCCCCG
>CAYQRP010000323.1:0-1622 GCA_964419815.1 uncultured Luteolibacter sp.
TGAAGTTGCTGCATTTCGAATAATAGGCCGCGGCGGGACATCAGTTCATCGAAAGAACCGATCTCGGCAATCTGCCCTGCTTTCATGACGACGATGCGGTCGGCTTTGCGGATGGTGGAAAGGCGGTGCGCCACAATAAATGTGGTGCGATCGCGAACCGCATGGTCAATCGCCTTCTGCACTTTGTTCTCCGAGACAACATCGAGCGCCGAGGTGGCCTCGTCGAGTACAAGAATGCGCGGGCGACGGATCAGCGCGCGGGCGATGGCTATGCGCTGGCGTTGTCCGCCGGAGAGCATCGCGCCATCCTCACCGATAAGGCTTTCGAGCCCTTTAGGAAGTTCGGCAATCAGTTCGGTCAGGCTGGCGGCGGCGATCACGTCATTCAGTTGCTGATCGCTGACATCGCGCAGACCGTAAATGATGTTTTCGCGGATCGATCCCGAAAAAAGCATTGTTTCTTGGGGAACAACCGAAATGAAGCGCCGCGCAGTGCGCATGTCCAGCGACTCCATATCCTGTCCGTCGAAGAGGATGCGCCCCTGTTGCGGACGGCGGAAGCCGATCAAAAGCTGCATGAGCGTTGATTTGCCAGCACCGCTATGACCGACCAGAGCAATGCATTCGCCAGGAGTCACATCGAGCGAAAAGTCGCGCACGGCCGATCCTTTTTCCGCATCATACTGAAACGAGACATTCTCGAACTGCACGCGCCCTTTCATCGACTCCACCGGCTTGCGTCCTCGGTTGTGCTCGAGGTCGGGGCATTCGAGCACTTCGCCGATCGATCGGACGGATTCAATGCCGCGCGCGAGCTGCGGATACATGTTGAGCACTTGCGAGACGCTCATGACAATCGTGCTGAAAAGACTTTGGTATAGAACGACGTCGCCGACGGTGATCCATCCGTTGCGGCAGAACCAGCTCATGACAAAGAGGCCCAGCACCATGGAAAGCTGAAATACGACAAACGCGGACGAACCAAAAATTGCATTAATCACATCCAGCCTGCGTCCGCGCTCGTTGACCGCGCCGAACTGCGCTTCCATTCGGCGGGCAGCTTCCTCTTCCAGACCGTGCGCACGTACCACCGGAATCATATTTAGCATTTCTGTCACATCGGCGGACATCCGCTCGATCTTGGTGCGGAATGCGCTGTTGCGCTCACGCATCCGGCGCTCAAAAATGAAGCGCAGGCCGATGACCAACGGAGCCAGCAGAATAAAGAAGGCCAACAGCTGCGGCTGGCGAACTGCGGTTACGATCACGGCAAAAAGGAATGAGAGCACGGCCACCGCTCCGGTATCGCCAATTTGCATGCAAAACATCTGCACTTGTTCCACATCGCGCAGCACTTTGGCTTGAAGACGCCCTGATTCGGTGCGGTCGTGAAATGCGATCGAAAGATGCTGGAGACGCGTCACCAACGCGCTGCGCAAGGTGCGCTCCAGATCGCGCACCGCGCTGCTGAGCATCGAAACATACTTCGTGTGCGTCGGAATGTTTTGAATGATCAGGAAAATTACGGCGGCGAAATAAAGTGTCGTTTGAGAGGCGGTAAACTTCGTCGGATCCGACAGCCCATCAATCACCTGCGCGACCAGAAAGGGAATCGCCCACAT
>CAYQRP010000324.1:0-1619 GCA_964419815.1 uncultured Luteolibacter sp.
AAAATTTGCTGGAATTTGTTGTTGGGCAAAGTGGGTGGGTGCGCGCTGTTTCCTCGGGATCAGGCGAGGATCTGGGCGAGCACATAGGGAAGGATGCCGCCGGAGCGGTAGTAATCCTTTTCCACGGGTGTGTCGATGCGCACGACGACCGGAACATCGAACGAGCTGCCATCGGCCTTGTGCACGCGCAGCGTTGCTTGTTGCTGCGGCTTGAGGTTGTTGTCGATGCCCACGAGGTCGAAGCTCGCGTCGGCGAGGTCCTTCACCTTGTCGTAATCCGCCTTGTTCACGAAGTTGCAGGGAAGCACGCCCATGCCGACGAGGTTCGAGCGGTGGATGCGTTCGAAGGATTTCGTGATGACCGCTTTCACGCCGAGCAAGTTGGTGCCCTTGGCGGCCCAGTCGCGGCTGGAGCCCATGCCGTAGTCCTCGCCGCCGATGATGATCGTCGGGGTGCTTTGATTTTGATAAACGGCGGCCGCGTCGTAGATCGCTTGCGTTTCGCCATTGATCTTGGTGACGCCGCCTTCGGTGCCGGGCACCATGAGGTTTTTGATGCGGACATTGGCGAAGGTGCCGCGGGTCATCACGCGGTCATTGCCACGGCGCGAGCCGTAGGAATTGAAGTCGGCAAACTCCACTTTGTTTTCCACGAGATAGCGTCCGGCCGGGCTGTCTTTTTTGATCGCACCAGCGGGTGAGATGTGGTCGGTCGTGACCGAGTCACCGAAGATCCCGAGCGGTTTTGCACCGATGATTTCGGTGATGTCGCGTGGGGTGGGCGTGAAGCCGTCGAAGAACGGTGGCTCTTGGATGTAGGTCGAGTTGCGATCCCACTCGTAGACATTGCCGGTGGAGGATTTGATTTCGTTCCACTTCGGGTTTTGGTCGGCGAAGCCAGTGTAGAGGCGTTGGAACACATCGGGTTTGAGCGACGAGTTCATCGCTGCTTCGATTTCCGCCGAGCTTGGCCAGATGTCGTGGAGGAAAACTGGCTGACCGTCGGAGCCGAATCCGAGTGGTTCTTTTTCCATATCGATATCGACCGTGCCGGCGATCGCGAAGGCGACGACGAGCGGGGGGGACATCAGGAAATTGGCTTTGATCGATTGGTGCACGCGGGCTTCGAAATTGCGGTTACCAGAGAGCACCGAGGCGGCGATGATGTCTTCCGATTTCACCACATCTTCGATGCCGGCATCGAGTGGGCCCGAGTTGCCGATGCAGGTCGTGCAACCGTAGCCGACCGTTTGGAAACCGAGCTTGTCGAGTTCCGCCTGGAGACCGGTTTTGTTGAGGTAATCGGTGACCACGCGCGAGCCAGGTCCAAGCGAAGTCTTCACTGATGGTTTTACCGTGAGGCCTTTCGCGTTGGCCTTCTTGGCAAGCAGACCAGCGGCAAGCATCACGCTTGGGTTCGAGGTGTTGGTGCAGGATGTGATCGCTGCGATGAGCACCGAGCCGTGGGTGATCGTGTCCTTGATGCCGCCCTTGCTGTCGACGCTGACTTCCCAAAGCGGGTAGGCGGGCGCGTCGCTGTTTTCGGTGACAACGCCGACTTCGGCGCCGAGTGCGCGGGCGGTGCCAGTGGCATCATCGGGAACGCTGTCGAGCGTGGC
>CAYQRP010000325.1:0-1617 GCA_964419815.1 uncultured Luteolibacter sp.
GCCTGCCCGCAATACAACGACGGGCGATGCCTGCAATGCGGGTGCGCGATGCAAGTAAAGGCGCGCCTAGCGACTGCGAACTGCCCGCTGGGCAAGTGGAAGTGAGCGGCGTTGACACGCAAGCTGGTTAAGAATGCAGCTCAGTCAATTCATCGGGGATTCCAATTCTTTCCATTTGCCAATGGCGTGGAACGGTGAGCCGTTTGAGCCGGCAGCACAGTGGTCGCTGATATGGACCGTAAAGCGCTCGGCCAGTGAAGATGATAGCTCGGCAGTGATTCAAAAAATCAGTGGGGCCGGCATCGCGGTTAGTGGCAGCACCGCCATCATCGAGGTCGTACCCAGTGACACGCTACCTATCCCCGCAGTCCAGCTTGTATGGGATCTCCAAGCTCAGAACTTAACGACAGGCGAGGTGCGAACCGTGGCATTCGGCGGACTCAAGCTCGTTCGCGATGTGACGCGAAAAACGACGACTTCATTGCCTATTTACACCAATCAACCCGGGGCTCCTGCTGCGGGCAAAAGCGCCTATGAGATCGCTGTCGATAACGGCTTTGTAGGCAACGAGAGCCAATGGCTAACTTCACTGACAGGGGCCAAGGGCGAGACGGAGTTGATGAAGTTAGACGATGTTTCCATAGACCCTGAGACGCTCGATAATGAATCGATCTTGAGCTACCAGGATTGGACGCAAACTTGGGTCAATTCTTACAAAATATCTGCCTCTCCATACGAAGGGGCAACCGTGGTTCGCAGGGACGATGACGGAAGGATTTCCGCAACCAAGCTGCGTTTGACGAATGGCACTGTCTTTTACGGCCAAATAAATGCCAACCCTGACATGATGTCACAGAGTCGCTCGTACACTCTGCCAAACGCATCAGGGACATTCTTGTTGGATACGACCATCGGAAATTCCGTGGTGAAAACATCCGATGACCAGACCATCGCCGGCAAGAAGACCTTCACCGGCCAGATGGAATTGATGAATCAAAAGGCCGAGACTGGTGCGAGCGTGATGAATCTTCACCTTTCTGATGCCAGGTACGGACAGGTTTTCAAAAGCTTATCCGCCTCCCTTCTGCAATCATTCGACACCACGCCAATAGTTGTCGCTTCGGTATCCTTGCCCATAGGCACCTACCAATTTGACGCATTCCTCGCTGAATATGCCGAAAATAGCCCAGCAAACTGCACCGTAACATTATCGGCCAATCTCCCAATCAAGTGCGGTCTATCCGAGTTTTACGGAGGATCGTCGGTCACAAGCACGGTGGTTTCTGGGGACAACATTGAATCGACCTCGCGATCCAGCACCGGAACGGCAACGGAGTTTCGTCGGAGCCTAACGGGAATCGTGGAGGTGTTTAACCTCAACACAACCTTGTCGTTGTCGTTCAACCAAAAAGATCACGATCCGATCAACCCATCTTATTGCAGGAAGCGGGCCTACATCATTGCCCGTAAAATCGCATGATTTTTGCGCCAATTCCTAATCACCCTCATGCGCACAGCCATCGACATCGACTACGCATCCAAAGCCATTGTCGGCATCATTTCGCCGATGGTCGGCGTCATCACGTCGCTTCAAGAGCAGGTCGAATGGCACCTGCG
>CAYQRP010000326.1:0-1617 GCA_964419815.1 uncultured Luteolibacter sp.
TCACCTACGAAGGCTACGGCCCCTCCGGCATCGCTTTTCTCATCGAAATGGCCACCGACAATCTCAACCGCTCGGCCGCCGACATCCGCTCGATTTTTTCGAAAAACGGCGGCAGCGTCGCGACCCCAGGCAGCGTCGCTTTCCAGTTCGATCGCAAAGGCGAAATCCGCATTCCGATCGACGCGATCAACGAAGCCGATCTCATGGATCTCGCCATCGAAGCCGGCGCCGACGATGTGCAAAATGATGGCGAGCATCACCTCATTTTCACCGCACCCAACGAACTCGGCACGGTCGCCAATGCCCTGCGCGCTGCCAAGCTCACACCCACTTCGGAAAAACTCGTTTCCATTCCGCAAAACCAAAGCGTGGTCAGCGACGCCGACACCGCACGCCGCATCCTCAAACTTCACGACCAACTCGACGACTACCCCGACACGCTGAATGTCTTCACCAACTTCGAAGTCGCCGACGAAATCCTCGATCAACTCGCCTCGTAAAAACCCACCCAAGCCCTTTCCCCCATTTCACCACGGATGAGCAAAAAGCAATCTGACGAATCCCCAGCACCCGCTCGCAAAAGCGCGGTGAAAAAAACGGCGACCACGAAAAAAGTCGCAGTGAAAAAAACCGCCACCAAGACGGCTAAAGCCAAAGCTGCCGCTGCGGATTCTGATCCCATCACCACCGACGCGCCCGCGCCAAAAAAACGCGCGACCCGCAAAAAAGTGGAAGCCGTTGAGGCCACTCCCTCTCCGGTGCCCGCACCCGTTGCAGCCCCCACGACTCACGAAGAGCCGCGCAAAATCGGCCGTGTGCCCGGCGGCGGACGCGTGGTCACCGCGCGGCCGAATGCCGATCAGCCCGCTCTAGCAGCCGCGCCTTCACCGGCAGCCCAAGAGCCGCGTGCGCATCAGGATCAAGCAAATCAGCCTCACGGTGCCGACGGTCAACCACGCGAAAGCCGCAGCAAACGCCGCCGCGAAAAACGCAAACGCCGTGGCAACGGATTTCAAAAAGGCGACGCTCCGCGTGGCGAGCATCACGAAGCGCGCCAGGGCGAATTCGAGGAACGCCGTCCCATCGTTCTCAACGGACCGAAAATCGCCGTCGACGGCATGCTCGAACTCGCACCGAAAGGTTTCGGTTTCCTGCGCGTGCCGCACAAAAATTTCGAGCAGGCGCGCGACGATGTTTTCGTTTCACCCGAAAGCATTCGCAAACACAACCTGCGCATCGGCCAGTGGATCCACGGCAACAGCCAAGAAGGTCCGCGCGGGCCTCAACTCGTCGAGATCACTGCCGTCAACGGCACACCACCGGAAGAAGCCGCGAAGTTCCCGCACTTCGACGAACTCAAGGCCATCAATCCGGCCAAACGCATCAGCTTCGAAACCACCCCCGAACGCTTCACCACGCGCGTCGTCGACATCATGGCACCCGTCGGCCGCGGCCAACGCGGGCTCATCGTTTCACCCCCACGCTCGGGCAAAACGACCTTGCTGCTTCACATGGCCGAAGCGGTGCGCGAAAAATACGACGAGTCGATCCACCTGATGGTTCTGCTCGTCGATGAACGCCCGGAAGAAGTCACCGAATTCCGCCGCGCCCTCCCCG
>CAYQRP010000327.1:0-1617 GCA_964419815.1 uncultured Luteolibacter sp.
TCGATGCGGTAACGAATGCGCAGATTCGTGCTCAGCGGCTCGACATGAATGTCGGTCGCACGCTGGTCGAGCGCCTCGCGGATGATCTGGTTGACGAATTTGACGACGCTCGCCTCTTCATCGTCGTCCTGGTCGATGACGTTGGCCTCGTCCTCACCGGCATCAAGGTGGTCGTAATCAAAATCGCGGCCTTCGAGAATTTGTTCAAAGGTGTCGGCACCCACGCCGTAGAGCCGTCGAAGCGCTTCGTGCAGACGCTTGCGTGAGGTCATGCACCAATCGATCGGCAGCGCGAGCTCCTGCGCGGCGGCCTGTCTCGCAACGAGATTGAAAGGATCGAATGTTGCGAGCTTGAGTCGCTTGACGCCGTTGACTTCGGCGATCTCCACCGGCAGCAGGCGATGACGCAGAGCGATGCGCGGACCGCAGGCTTCGCGGAGCGGCAGGGGCACCTCGGCGACCGGAATCACATCCAGCCATTCCATCCCAAGATCATGGGCGAGCTCTCGCATGTAGCGCTCCTCGTCGACGACACCGGCATCCAGCACATCATCGATCGGCGAGCACTGGCGTTGCGCAGCACCGCGGAGCACCTCGCCGAGTGCGGCAAGATCCTCGCATCCGGTGCGGCGGGCGGGTTCGATGAGCAGTTGGGTCATGTGGACGCTTTCCTTGTCGCCTAAAACCGCCGAACCTGCAACCTGTCTCTTCAAATGCTCACAAGGAGGATTTTTGTGAAATGCGATGCCAAAAATTTTGTGGCAATCCCCGCAGCCCCGCTCATCATGGTCCACAAGCTCGTGAAAAAACCCGCATTCTGCGTTTTTCTGCTGCTCGCCTGCAGCATGTCCTGCGAAAAGCGGTCAGCCAAGATGGATACCACTTCCCTGCCCCGCGCCGAAGCCGCCGCCGCTCGGGTGAAACCCACCCTCGAAGCGGATCTTGCGAAGAAAAATTTGCGCCTCGGCGACAAGGTCTTCATCCGCGCGTTCAAGGAAGAAAAGATGCTCGAATTTTTCATCGAGAACCAATCGACCCGTCGTTTCGAACTTTTTCGCTCCTACCCGATTGCTGCCGCATCGGGCACACTCGGACCGAAACTTGCCGAAGGAGACCGCCAGGTGCCGGAAGGATTCTACTCCGTGCCACCCTCGGCCATGAACCCCAACAGCCGCTTCCACCTGGCCTTCAACATCGGCTACCCGAACGCCCTCGACCGCTCGCTCAAACGCAGCGGCAGCGCGATCATGATCCACGGCGACCGCGTATCGGTCGGCTGCCTCGCCATGACGGATGAGGCGATCGAAGAAATCTACACGCTTTGCACGGCTGCTCACAGCGGTGGTCAAGCCGCCTTCGCCGTGCACATCTTTCCCTTTCGCATGACCCCGCAACGAATGGATATGGAAAAAAATTCCAAATGGCACGCGCATTGGTCGAACCTCAAACAAGGATACGACCACTTCGAAAAAAATCAGCGAACGCCGCGCGTCACCGCCAAAGGCGGATTCTATCATTTCGAGGCTGCCGAATAAAAATCTCAGGCAAGCCGATCAGGCCTGCTTGCGCGGCAAGTCAAGATCGGCAGCAGGATGCTCTTCTCGTTCTTGAATACCT
>CAYQRP010000328.1:0-1602 GCA_964419815.1 uncultured Luteolibacter sp.
CGTGGTGAAATGACCAAAGAAAAGCTGCTCGCCGATTTCATGAAGAATGAAGGTCGGATGACTTCGATGCCGGATTTTTCGTGGCTTAAGGAAGGAAAGAAGGATCAGGCAGCGGAGTGAGTCGAGGTGGTGGCGCGGCTTTTCGCCTCTGGCGTGAACTTGGGCGCCGATTCAAAAACGCGTGCATCGGCAGCAAATCCGTGGTTTTTCGGGGTGAGTGAACGGGCGTGCGGTGCAACTTGATGGCTTGCGGGCGGTGGCGATTCTGGCGATTTGCTGGGACCACTGGCGGCCGGGTGGGTGGGAACGTTGGATGCCGTACGAGGTCTGCCTGTTTTTTTTCCTGGTGATGACCGGCTACCTGATCACCGGTTCGCTGCTGCGTGAGCGCGACCGTGGTGATTCGGGCGGCGTGGCATGGCGGGGGAAAATGATGTGGATCTATCAGGTGCGGCGAGGCCTGAGAATTTTGGCGCCCTACTATGCAGCCCTCGCAATCGCGTGGCTGGTGGGCGCGTCTGACTTACGCGCGGCTTGGCCATGGTATGTCGGTCACCTTTCCAACATCCACATGGCCTCCCTCGAGCAGTGGCCTCCAGGAGTGAATCACTTTTGGTCGCTGTCGATGCAGCAGCAATTTTATCTGATCTGGCCGTTGATCATTTGGTGGCTTCCTCGTCGCTTGATCTTACCCGCGGTCATCGTCTTCGCCGCTGTGGGGCCTGTTGCGCGTTACTTCAATGATCACATGCTCGCGTGGTTTGTGAGGCCGCAAGTGCTGACCATTTCCTGTCTCGATTACTTTGGAGCGGGTGCCTTGATGGCGATTGCGCAATGGCGCGGGATGCCGATCACGAGTCGTGCCTTGCGTTGGTTCTCGGGCGTGGCCTTTTTGGTTTATGCGGCGATGTACCTGACCCATGAGCTTGGTGGCCCGACCTATGGTTTGCGTTTCCTGCAACAGAGTTTTCTGTCCGTGGGTCTCTGCGGGTTCATCGCCTGCGGCATCACGGGCTTTGGCGGAAACTTCGGAAAACTTCTCGAGCAACCGTTCCTGCTGCGTATCGGTCAGCTTTCGTACGGCATCTACCTTTTTCACAATCTCGTGCCGCTTCTGCTTGGCAAGCTCATGCCATTTCTTTGGAGCGCGGCTTTCGAAAACAGCGTTCTTGCCATGCTGAAAATGGGGATCTTCGCTGCCGCGACATGGGGCATGGCGCTAGCCTCGTGGCGTTGGATCGAAATGCCGCTGCAAAAATTGAGCGTGAAGATGGCATCCCGCCGAGATGCTTGAAAAACTTTTTACAGCGCGCCGAAGCGGCGGTGGCGTTGTTCGTATTCGCGGACGGCTTGGATGAGGTCGTTGCGGCGGAAGTCGGGCCAGAATTTTTTGACGATCACGATTTCCGCGTAACTGATTTGCCAGAGCAGAAAATTCGACAGACGCATTTCGCCGGAACTGCGGATCAGCAGGTCGGGGTCGGGCATGCCAGCGGTATCCAGGCGTGAAGCAAAGAGTTGCGTGTCGATGTCGGCGGCTTGGATTTTTCCGGCGGCGGCATCGGCTGCAAGTGATCGTGCGGCGGCGGCGATTTCCTCACG
>CAYQRP010000329.1:0-1587 GCA_964419815.1 uncultured Luteolibacter sp.
ATTTCCCGCGCGCGTGCCTGTCGCAAAACATCCCTGCATCAGGTAGCCGCCAGTCGGCGCCTCCCAGTCGATCATTTCCCCAGCCACGAAACATCCGGGAAAACGCCGCAGCATGAGATTTTCATCAAGCTCGCTCCATGCCACACCACCCGCCGATGAGATCGCCTCATCCAAAGGTCGCGGACCGCTCAGCGGAATGACACAATGCTTCACCTCGTTCGCCAGCGATGTGACATCATGCCATTCTTTGCGCGCCAAAATTGCATGCGCTGCATCGGAAAGTTTCCAGCGGATGCGCGCCTGACCCAAAACATCGCGGCGTACGGATTCCATTTTTTTCACAAGCTGTTCACGCGTGAAGCTTGGTTTGAAATCAATTGCAAGCGCCGGATGTTTCATCCCACGCAACACGGCGCCGAGTTGATAAATCGCGCCGCCCTCGAGTCCGTATCGGGTCACCAACAACTCACCAAGCGCCTGCTGACCATCGGCGTAGACTGCGATATTCTTCAGCGGTTTGCCCTCGGCCACATCAAGCGTTTCCTGCGACCACGCATGCTCCCAACCACAATTCGCGGGCGCAAGCGGGCTGCATTTGATCCCCTGCGCGGCGAAGCACTCCATCCATGAACCATCCGATCCGGTGCGCGACCATGATCCCCCGCCCATCGCAAAAACAACCGCGTTGGCACGCGCTTTCAAGCCATTGGAAAATTCAAGCTCATGCGGCCGTCCCGGTTTGATGCCGACAAGGCGATGCCGCGCTTCCATTTGCACGCCCATCTCACGCAAGCGTGCGATCCATCGTCTCAACAATGACGCAGCCTTCATCGCCTTGGGGTAAACTCTGCCGCTGCTCGCTTGAAAGGTGTCAATCCCAAGCGCCGCAGCCCAATCGCGCATCGCACGCGAATCAAAATCGTTTAAGAGGCTTTGCCAAATCGTCCGATCCCCACCACCGTAGCGCGTCACAAATGTTTCAATGCCTTCGCCATGCGTGAGGTTCAATCCACCCTTGCCAGCAACCAGAAACTTGCGACCCAGCGATGGCATGGCATCGAAAATCGTGACCGATAGGCCATGCATGGCCGCCATTTCCGCCGCGCGAAGCCCTGCCGGACCACCGCCGATCACAGCCAATTGCAGAGACTTCTCTGGTGCCACCTTTTTGATGAACCAACGCTATCCGCTGCGCCCATGCCGTCAATTCATCGATGCGCGCGGATTGACACCATGACCCCATCGCTTCAGCTTCCCTAAGAAGCGCTATGCGCTCACTGATATCATGATTTTCAAAAGCCTCTGCCGCCACGCCGGAATCGGTGCGAACTCGTACCTTCTGGAAACATCGAACTCACGCATCGTCCTCGATGCCGGCATGCACCCGAAGCACGAGGCACTTGAGGCAATTCCCCACTATGATTTTCTCGAAGAGGACAGCGTCGACGGCATTGTCATCACTCACTCACATCTTGATCACGTCGGCACTCTGCCGGTTCTTCTTGGGCAGCAGCAAGGCGCGCGGGTCTTCCTCACTCCCGAAACCGCCGAGCTTGCATCCGCGATGCTTCACAATTCGGTCAACGT
>CAYQRP010000330.1:0-1587 GCA_964419815.1 uncultured Luteolibacter sp.
ATTTTCCAGCAGGATGCGCGAGTAGCGTCGGCGGATGACCTCGGCCATCGACGCGAAATCATCCTGACCTTCGACCGTCTTGATGCGATAGCGTCGGTAATTTTGATTGTCGGGTCTGCCATCGGTGAAGCGCACCATCGACGCGACGATGTGGTTGGATGAAACGTTCGAGATGTCGAAGCATTCCATCACGCGCGGTGGCCCTGCGAGGCCAAGCTCTTCGCCAAGCTCGGCGAGATCTTCGAGCGGCTTCACCGTGCTCGGCAGACCGCGCCCGCGGCTGAACTGTCGCGTCGGCGTGAGCGTTTTTTCCAAGTTTTGCAAAATGTCGCGCAAGGTTGCGGCGCGCTCGAAATCCATCGTCTCGGCCGCGGCCTCCATGTCCTTGCGCAAGCCCTCAAACAACTCGCGCTTGCCTTTGCCTTCCAAGATCCGACACGCCTCTTCAACCTTCGCCAGATACTCCTCGCGCGAGATGCGACCAACGCATGGCGCCGAGCAGTTGCGGATGATGTCGGCATTGCAGTGACGGTACTCGGCCTCGCCGGGATCGCTTGGCCGACACACGCGCAAGCCAAGGCTGCGGTTGAGCCATTCGAGCGTGTGATTCAACGCGCTCGAATGCGGAAAGGGCCCGAAGTATTTTGAGCCATCCTCTTTTCTCACCCGCGTTGTCACAAAGCGCGGCCACGGATCCGCCAAGCGCACACGCGCGAGCAAAAAGCGTTTGTCATCGCGAAACGCGACATTGTAGCGCGGCCGGTAGTCCTTGATGAGCTTGCCCTCGAGCAGCAGCGACTCCTCCTCGTTGCGCACGACATGGATCTCGAAATCATGGATCGAATCGATCAGCGCGCGGGTCTTGATGTCGGCCCGCATCTTGCGAGACGGCATGAAATAGCTTGAAACCCGCCGCTTGAGGTCGCGCGCCTTGCCGACATAGATGATCGAGCCGAGATGGTCCTTCATCAGGTAGACCCCGGGTTGATGGGGCACCTCGCGGAGCTTGATCCTGAAATTCGCCGCACTCATGAAACCTGCCTGAGTTCCCATCGAATGCCAGATTGGCGGAAATTCAACCGCAAAGCCCGGGAAAATCCTGCGAATTTTGCCAACAAATTTGGCATCGCGCGGTATTTCTTTCCGTGCAAGGCTTCCGCCGCAAGTCACCAACGTTTCATGAAAATCCCCGCCACTCCCTCCACCCGTCGCCGCAAAGGTTTCACCCTCCTCGAAATGGTCATCGTTCTCGGGATCATCGCCATGATCCTCGGCGGTGCGATCTTCGCGATGCGCGGCATCGGCGACGCGGCCAAACTCAAGCAGGTCGATGCCGACTTCAAGAGCCTCGAAAGCGCGCTGCAAATGTACAAGCTCAACGCCGGCAGCTACCCGACCAGCCAGCAAGGTCTCAAGGCGCTCCAGGAAAAACCCAGCGGCACTCCGGTGCCCCGGCGCTGGGTGCAGGTCATGAGCAAGATCCCGCTCGACCCGTGGGACTCGCCCTACAACTACCGCTTTCCCGGTCGCAAGCGCGTCAACGAATTCGAGATCCTGAGCAAGGGTCCCGATGGCATGGAAAACACT
>CAYQRP010000331.1:0-1575 GCA_964419815.1 uncultured Luteolibacter sp.
CCGCCTTGCCATCGGAAGTGCTCAAGCTGTTTCCCGGATCCAACGAAGTCGGCGCGCACTTCGGTGTCGTGATCGCCAAACACGGCGGCCACCATGTCGAAATCGCCACCTTTCGCACCGACGGATCCTACCGCGACGGACGCCGACCCGAATCGGTCGAGTTCTCCAATCCGAAGGATGATGCCCAACGCCGCGATTTCACGATCAACGGACTTTTCGAAAACCCCGAAACCGGCGAGGTGATCGACTTCGTTGGCGGCCTTGCCGACCTCAAGTCCGGCGTGCTTCGCGCAATCGGCGATCCGATCACCCGTTTCACCGAAGACGCCCTTCGCTTGCTCCGCGCCGCACGCTTTGCCAATGCGCTCAACTTCAGCATCGATCCGAGCACCGATGCCGCAATCCGCCAATGCGCACCATTGCTTGAAAAAATTTCACCCGAACGCATTCGCGACGAATTTTCAAAAATCATCAGCGCGCCCCGCCGCAGAAATGGCATCGAATACCTAGTGGAAACCGACCTGATCCGCCACTTCATGCCCGAAGTGATCGCTTTGATTGGCTGCGATCAGCCACCGGAATGGCATCCGGAAGGCGATGTCTTCATCCATACGATGATCATGCTCGAAATGCTCGCTCCCGACGCCCCACTCGAGCTTTGCCTCGCGGTGCTACTGCACGACATTGCGAAGCCTCCCTGCCGCAGCGTCGATGCGGATAGCGGGCGCATTCGCTTCAATGGGCATGACGCTCTCGGTGCCCGCATGGCAGAGACCATCCTGCGTCGTCTGCGTTATCCGAACGACACGATCGAAGCCGTCGTGCCGATGGTCGCACGTCACATGCAATTCATGAACGTGCAGAAAATGCGCGTGGCAAAGCTCAAACGCTTCATGGCCGAGGTCACCTTCGACATGGAAATGGAACTCCACCGCGTCGACTGCGGATCCTCCAACGGGTTCACCGACAACTACGAATTTCTCCAAGCCAAGGCCGCCGAGTTCGCGAGCGAACCGCTCATCCCGCCTCCGCTCGTCACTGGTCGCGATCTGATTTCGCTCGGTCTCACTCCGGGTCCGCGATTCAAGCAAATCCTCGAAGCCATCGAAACGGAACAGCTCGAAGGAAGAATATGCGATCGCGCCCAAGCGCTGGAGTTATTGCGGAAAGTTGCAACAGAGTAGATCGTGGCGGCGGTTTTCAACCGCCAAGCCTTTTTTATTTATATGGTATGGCGGTTGAAAACCGCCGCCACTTTTTTGGAGTCAGATAGAACCACAGCCCCACCTATCCCTTCACCCGCTCGACATTCGCGCCGAGCATCAGCAATTTTTCATCGATGTGCTCGTAGCCGCGGTCGATGTGGTAGAGGCGGCTGATCTCCGTACTGCCCTTGGCCTTCAAGGCCGCAAGCAACAGCGCTGCAGAGGCACGCAAATCGGAAGCCATCACCGGCGCTGCGGAAAGACTCGCGACACCGCGCACCACCGCCGTACCGGCGTCGACCTTGATGTCCGCACCCATGCGCTTGAGTTCGGCGCAATGCATGAAGCGCTGCGGGAAAATTGTATCCTT
>CAYQRP010000332.1:0-1553 GCA_964419815.1 uncultured Luteolibacter sp.
GGTTCGCGTTGCTCGAGGATGACCGTATCGCCGTGGCAGATGTGGGCATCGATCATCGAATCGCCGCGGACCTTGAGGGCGAAGGTTTTTGCGTTGTTGCGGATGCCGAGGGCTGTGGCATCGACACTGATCGAGCCTTCGCGTTCGGGGGCAACATCCTGGGCCATGCCGGCGGCGATGTTGCCGTAGACCGGTATGTCGTGGATCTCACCGCGGTCCAGTTCGTCGGGAAATATGACCGCACGGGCCTTCCCGGGGAGGCGCTGGATCACGCCCTTGCGCTCAAGGGCGCGCAGGTGGCTCATCGCGGCCGTTTGACTGGCAAAACCGAAGTAGTGCTGGATTTCACGGGTGGATGGCATCAGGCCACTTCGGCGTTGGGACATTTTGAGGTATTCCAAAACGTCTTTTTGGCGGTGGGTGAGGTTGCTTTGCATGATTTTGAACAGTGTTCGAGGGAACAAAGCATTTGGGTGGGGGGAGATCAAGGGGAAATTTTCAGCGCCCGAGAGGCTTGAGGAAATTCGCCCTCGCGCGCAGCTGTGGCTTGCGGTGTCGTCCTGATCCCGCTAGTGTGGCGATTCAAACCGTTATGAAACCTACTTTTCTTTCGCTTGTCAGTTTTCTTGCCCTGGCCGTTTCGGCGACGGCAGAGCAACCGGGTGCCGAGGCCGCGACACCGCCTGCCGCAGCGAACGCTGAGGGCGCGGCGCAGGGGGCCGCTGGGGAAGGCGATCAGGCCCTGCCGCAGGATTTGCTGCCCAACCAAAAGGCCTTTCTGAATCTGGCCCAAGAGCGTCGCAAGGAGTTCATCAAGCACCTCGCCGAGGCTACCCGACTTTTCCAACAGAAGCGCATTTTCGAAACACTCGAAGAGATTCAAAAGGCCGAGGCCATTTTCAAGGAAAGCTCCGAGGTCTACAATTTGCGCGCCAGTTGTTTTGTGGAAATGCGCGCCTTCGACAAGGCGCTCTCGGATTACCAAAATGCTTTAAAGCTTTCCCAAAACAATCCGAGCATCCGATTCAACATCGGCGAGGTCTATTTTGTGACCAACGAATGGCAGAAGGCCCTCGATGTTTTTGAAACGGTGATCAAGGAACTCCCTGAAAGCAGCAAGGCCTTGACCCGACTGATCGAGTTCAAGATTTTGCTCTGCAAAAACAAGTTGGGCAAAAAGGACGAGGTGGTGATCCTCTCTGAAAAATACGATTTCCTCGATGACTCTCCGTACTACTACTACGCCAAGGCCGCGCTCGAGTACGACGCCGGCAATTTGGTCAAGGCCGAGGAGTGGTTGGCCATCGCCAATCGGATTTTCCAGGATCCCAACATCCTTGCGCCGTGGCAGGACACCTTGGTCGAGTACGGTTACATCAAAAGTTTCTACGGTGGCGAGGAACTGCCGGAAGCTCAGTGAGTTTGATCCGACCGCGAGGCGCTTTGCTTGATCTTGCAAAGCTCCGATGCTGAGCCTAAAGCTTGGCTCTGCCGCAGACGCGTCAATGGTCCCGTGGTCCAATGGATAGGACGATGGCCTCCGAAGCCGTAGG
>CAYQRP010000333.1:0-1552 GCA_964419815.1 uncultured Luteolibacter sp.
TAGACCGTGATGTCCTCGCCCTTGACGGCTTTTTCGATGAAGATCGGCACAGCAGCGGCGTAGGCGCCTTTCGGATCCTGACGCGGGCCAAAGACATTGAAGAAACGAATGGCAGCGGTCTCGAGTCGCCCTTCGCGACGAAACATGTCGAGGTAGTATTCGCCGTCGAGTTTGGTGATCGCATAAGGGCTCTTCGGTTCGGGTAGCATCGACTCGATCTTTGGCACGGTTGGATTGTCGCCATAGATCGCAGCCGACGAAGCAAAGACCAGTTTGCGCACCTTGGCGGCGGCAGCTTCCTCGAGCACATGGAGCAAGCCTTGAACATTGATGTCGACGCACTCGGATGGTTTCGACATCGACTCCGGCACGCTGACCAATGCCGCCATGTGAAAAATCAAATCGACTCCCTCGACCGCCTTGCGCACCAACTCGCGATCGGTGATCGAGCCTTCGATAAAAGTGCAATCAAGCCCGTCGAGGTTCTTGCGATAACCCGTGCGCAGGTTGTCGAGCACGCGGATCTCGGAGGCCTTGCCTTGGTAATGCTCGACGATGTGAGAACCAATGAAACCCGAGCCGCCCGTGATGAGAATTTTCATGATGATGAGTGTTAAAACAAAAACAGATCGCGGCGCTTAGGATAGTTTTTCCGGATATTCGCCTGCGTTGATCGCTTTTCGGATCGACTCGACGACAAAGGGTTTGTCCTCGGGATAGGTCACACCAAACCACGAGCCGGTGGTTTGTAGCACAGCACAGCGAGCCTTGCCGTCGCGGATCAGTTGATCGACGACTGTCGGAATGTAGCACTCGGATTTCGGCGCCGAGCCGTGCTTGGTCATGAAATGGATGAATGCCTCCTCGAGTTGCGCGAAGAAGACCGGGTGAAAGGCCCAAAAATTCATCGAGACCAGAGAGTCGGTAGGAATGGATCGACGCTCACCATTCAGCCCGACACCGCGGACATCGCTGTCGTCCTCGCGGCCGATGTTCACATATTCCTCGACCTCGGCCAGCGCGCCGCTTGCGTCGAGTTTGCAGATGCCGCGGTTCACCGTGCCATGATCCGAGAGCGTGTTTTCCAACGGATAACCGACCATCGCCATGGCGTTGGGGTTGTTTGCTTGCTTGATCAAAAATTCCGCGGCGCGGCCATATGCATCGCGACCATAGAAATCGTCGGCATTGATCACCGCAAAGGGTTCTTTCACAATATTGCGTGCGGCGCGTACCGCATGCGCAGTGCCCCAAGGTTTTTGCCGATCTTCGGGCATCGAAAAGCCTTCGGGCAAGTCGTCAAGTTTTTGGAAAACATAGTCGACCTGGATTTTGTCGGCAAATTTCGCGCCCACGCTTTGTTGGAAGATCTCGGCAAAATCCTCGCGGATGATGAAAACCACGCGGCCGAAGCCCGCACGGATCGCATCGAAAACAGAATAATCGAGCACAGTTTCCCCATGCGGGCCCATGGGATCCATTTGCTTGAGGCCGCCATAACGGCTGCCCATTCCGGCGGCGAGGACGAGGAGAGTCGGTTTCATGAGAGTGC
>CAYQRP010000334.1:0-1546 GCA_964419815.1 uncultured Luteolibacter sp.
GTCCAATGATCCGGATAATCATTCAGGTACCCGAGGTACTTGCCATCGGATTCCTGCCAGTAGGTGACGCGCGCTTTCATGGGGTCTCGGCTTAGTTGATTGCCTTTTGGCACCCAAACTTACGCCACATTTGCTTGTGGCGCCAGATCAAAGACCTCACGGGCGTCGGCGATGCTGCCATTGATCGCGGCGGCGGCGACCATCACGGGCGACATGAGGACCGTGCGTCCGGTGGGCGAACCTTGGCGGCCTTTGAAATTGCGGTTCGAGGATGAAGCACAAAGTTGATCGCCAACGAGCTTGTCGGGGTTCATCGCGAGGCACATCGAGCATCCGGCACCGCGCCATTCGAATCCTGCGGCGCGGAAAATTTCCGGGATGCCCTCCTGTTCGCATTGGATCGCAACGATCTGCGAGCCGGGCACGGCGATCGCTTTGACGCCTGCTGCGACGCGGTGGCCTTGGATGAATTTCGCCACTTCGCGGAAGTCCGAGATGCGGCCGTTGGTGCAGGATCCGATGAACGCGACATCGATCTTCACGCCCTTGATCGGCGTGCCTGCTGGCAGCTTCATGTAGGCAAGCGCTTCATCGATCGAGGCCTTTTCCTGTGCCGATGCGGCCTTGGCAGGATCGGGGATGCTTTCGGAAATGAAAATCCCATGGTCGGGCGAAATGCCCCAGGTGACGGTCGGCTCGATATCGCCGGCATTGATGCGGACGATGTCGTCAAACTTCGCATCCGCATCGGAGGCAAAGGACAGCCAGCGCGCGGCGGTGGCATCGAAGTCGCTCATGTCGACATAGGGGCGACCCTTGAGATAAGCGACCGTCTTCGCGTCGGGGTTGACATAGCCACAGCGCGCGCCGCCTTCGATCGACATGTTGCAAACGGTCATGCGTTCCTCCATCGACATGCGGTCAAAGACATCGCCGGCGTATTCGTAGGCGTAGCCGATGCCGCCCTTGGCGCCGAGCAGGCGGATGATGTGAAGAATCACATCCTTGGCGTAGACTCCGGGGCGGAGGTCGCCATTGACCTCGATGCGGCGAACTTTGAGTGCTTCGAGCGCGAGGGTTTGTGAAGCCAGCACATCGCGCACTTGTGTGGTGCCAATGCCAAAGGCGATCGCGCCGAATGCACCGTGGGTGGCAGTGTGCGAATCGCCGCAAGCGATCGTCGTGCCCGGCTGGGTGATGCCTTGCTCGGGTCCGACCACATGGACGATGCCCTGTTTGCCCGACGCGAGGTCGAAATAAGTGACGCCGAAATCATCGGCATTTTTGCGCAGCGCCTGCATCATTTCCGCAGCGAGCGGGTCTTGCGGCGCGTCTTGGTCGACGGTAGGCACGATGTGGTCGACCGTCGCAAAGGTGCGTTGCGGAAACTTCACCTTGAGGCCGAGGTCGCGAAGCATGCCGAAAGCCTGTGGCGAAGTGACCTCATGAATCAGGTGGGTACCGATGAAGAGTTGTGTGCGACCATCGGCCAGAGTGCCAACGGTGTGAGCGTCCCAAACTTTCTGGAAGAGATTTTTTCCCATGG
>CAYQRP010000335.1:0-1544 GCA_964419815.1 uncultured Luteolibacter sp.
CCACCAATCCGACCGCCGCCGCCTTGGGCGTGAGCCGCAGGTCGGCATTGTCCTGGCGCAGCATCAGGCGGTACTCGGCCCGACTGGTGAACATCCGATACGGCTCGGTGCAGCCGCGGGTCACGAGGTCGTCGATCATGACCCCGAGGTAAGCCTCGTCACGGCCGAGGACAAATTCCGGCTCGCCCTTGACCTTGAGCGCGGCGTTCGCTCCAGCGATCAGGCCCTGCCCAGCGGCCTCTTCGTAACCCGAGGTGCCGTTGATCTGACCCGCAAAATACAAGCCCTCGATCTGCTTGGTTTCGAGGGTCGGCCGCAGCTGGGTCGGCGGGCAGTAATCGTACTCGACCGCATAGCCCGGTCGCAAAATTTCGCAACGCTCGAGACCGGCGATCGATCGGAGAAATTCCAGCTGCACCTCGTAGGGTAGCGAGGTCGAAACGCCATTCACATAATACTCGAGGGTGTGCCGACCTTCGGGTTCGAGGAAAACCTGGTGCCGCTCCTTTTCCGCAAAGCGGACGACTTTATCCTCGATCGACGGACAATAACGCGGGCCCACCCCCTCGATCACGCCGCAGTACATCGGCGATTGGTGCAAATTCGCGCGGATCGCGTCGTGGGTGCGGGCATTCGTGTAGGTGATCCAACAAGGCAACTGTTCCACGTGGAACGAGGGGTCGCCCCAGGGGTTCAGCGTGAATAGGTCATCGGCCCCACGCGTAAGGGTGTCGGCCATGAAACTGAATTTCGGCGGTGGCTCGTCCCCATCTTGTCGCTCGCAGCGGGAAAAATCGATGGACCGGCCATTGAGTCGGCACGGGGTACCGGTCTTGAAGCGCTCGACCGCAAAGCCAAGCCGCTTCAAGGCCTCCGACACCTGCGAGGTGGCATCGCCCATGCGTCCACCCTTTTCATTCCGCAGGCCCACATGCATCAGGCCGCCCATGAAAGTCCCGGCACTCAGAATCACCGACTTGGCAGAAATTTCCAAACCCAGCGAGGTTGTGATGCCGACCACCCGATCCCCCTTCACGAGGATGTCGGCGACATTTCCCTGATGAATTTCCAAGCCTGCCGTGGCTTCGAGCTCGCGCTTGATCCGAAACTGATAAGCCTTCTTGTCGCACTGCGCGCGGGGGGCGCGAACCGACGGACCTTTGGAAGCATTGAGCATCCGCCACTGGATCGCGGTGGCGTCGGTGTTGATCCCCATGATCCCACCCAAGGCATCAATTTCGCGGACCATGTGACCTTTGCCGAGTCCGCCAATTGCCGGGTTGCAGGACATCTGCCCGATCGTGTCGAGATTCTGGGTCAGCACCGCCACCTCACAGCCAAGCCGCGCCGCCGCCAAGGCAGCCTCCACGCCGGCATGACCCGCCCCGATCACCAGGACATCATAAGTTTTCGGATAACGAAACATTGAAGGGCGCTGAACATAAGACCAGCTTGCCACCCCCTCAAGCCCGGAAAGGGAAAGTGTGCATGTTCCATGTGGAACAGGTTGAAATTTTCCTCATCTATCGATTCAAATACATTCC
>CAYQRP010000336.1:0-1534 GCA_964419815.1 uncultured Luteolibacter sp.
GCGGGAAAGGTGCGGCGCGCAGGGCATGAACTGAAACCTGCTGCGGCTGTGCGTGTGGGCGATGTGCTGGAATTGCCCTTTGCCGAAGGACCTGGCACGCGCGTGGTGCGGGTCAGCAGCCTGATCGAGCGTCGCGTCGCCGCTTCCGAGGCGCGGCTCTGTTATGAGGAAATGACAAGTCCGTTGGTCTTCGAAGAGCAACGCTTGTGGCATGAAGCGCGCCGTGATGCACCGCGTGGCCGACCAACGAAAAAAGACCGCCGGGATATGGGGCGGATTCGTGGGTTTTGGGAGTGAGAATTGACCACTGATTTCACAATCAAAAGATGCGGATATCCTGACCCGACGCTCGAATCTTTTCGCGAAGTTCAGTGATGGCGTTTCGACGTTTGGTTGCCTCGAGTGCAGCAATGATTTCGGGTTTCATTTCATCAAAGTTTAACGTTTCGGCCGGTTTGCGGGCGGTCACTTCGACCAGGTGAGAGCCAAGACTGCTGCGAATGATGGTGGGTTGACCGACGGAAATGCCAAAGACTGCTGTGGCAAAGTCGGCAGGAAGGCGGGACTTGGTCATCCAACCGAGTGAACCACCGCGCTCGCGGCTGGCAGGATCATCGCTGATTTCTCGGGCTAGCGTGGCGAAATCTTTGCGTTGAGATTTTAAATCGTTGAGTGCGGCGGCCAGTCTCGCATCGATTTCTGACTTTGGATGATCCATCGCGGCCATGAAAATGTGGCGGACCTCAACCCGTTCGGTATTTGCCATGGATGCGGAATTTTGATCGAACCACATACGCGCTTCTTCGTCGCTCACGTGGATCGCGGGGGCGATTTGTGCCTCGATCCATTTCTCTTGCTGAATGCGTGCAGCGATTCTTGCGCGAAGTTGAGGTTCGCTCGCGATACCCTGAGCTTTCATGGAATTTTCCATTTCTCCCTTGGTGCTGAAGCGGCTCAGCATCGCTCGCAGGCGGGCGTTGATTTCTTCATCGCTCACTTCAACCGATGTAGTTTCAGCTGAAATTTTTTCTCGAAGAAGGGCTTGTTCGATCAATTCCTCAAGTGCTTTCGCTCGGGCTTTCGATGCACCCGAAGCATCGAGAGAATCGAATGATTTTCCCTCCAGCCAAAGAATTTCGCGAGTCGCGCGATCGAGTTGGCTGCGAGTGATGAAATGTTTTCCGACATAAGCGACGATGTCTGTTTGTTTAGAACGTTGGTGATCGATGGATTTTCGCAGTGGTCCATTAAAAACAAAAAGATCCCCGAGAACATAAGCGGCGATCATGGCAATCACAGCGATTCGGATAATCATTCTAGCGTACGGGGACATGATATGAAGCGGTTACAACCCTAGCCTTTTAAGGAGGTCACAACTTGCTATCTCACATACGATTGTCTCTCAATCCGTAATTCGTGAAATGATTTTTTATCTGATTTTCAGTCGTTCAGTGTGCGACTCATTTGAAATTCAGCCCCACCTCACCCGATGCCCTTGCGCAAGTCGCGAAGACTGAAGAGGAAGGGGCTGGCG
>CAYQRP010000337.1:0-1532 GCA_964419815.1 uncultured Luteolibacter sp.
GTATCGCCGTCGAACTTCATCGTCACGCAGAGTACCAGTGCGGTCATCGAGCAAATGACCACGGTATCAAGAAACGGCTCAAGCATCGCAACCACACCCTCGGAAGCCGGACGCCTTGTTTTGACCGCCGCATGCGCAATCGGTGCCGAGCCAATGCCAGCCTCGTTGGAAAAGGTCGCGCGACGCATGCCCCAAATGAATGCCGAGAGCAATCCGCCGGTGATCGCCGCACGCGGCTCAAAAGCCTCGGTAATGATACGACCCAAGGCTGGGATGATTTCCGACGAGTTGATCACCAACACAATGAGGCAACTCACCACATAGGTCACACACATGATCGGCACCATTTTGTCGGTCACTTTGGCGATGCCCTGGATGCCGCCGATGATCACCAGAGCGGTCATCAATGCCATGAGGGTTCCAAAGATCCATTGCTTGTCGGCAAAGAATGATTGCTCACCGCCCGTGATGTTCACCAGTTGCGCGGCCACCTGATTCACCTGGAAAATGTTGCCGCCGCCAAAGGAAGCCAGCACGCACATCACCGCAAAAAATCCTGCCAGCGCCAGACCGGCCGACTTCATGCCTCGCTCTGCAAAACCTTTTCTCAAGTAATACATCGCACCGCCGTGTACGCGGCCCGCCGCATCAAACTCGCGATACTTTACCCCCAGAGTGCATTCGGCGAATTTCGTCGACATGCCGATGAAGCCACTCAGAAAAAGCCAGAACGCGACACCGGGTCCGCCATTCTGAATGCCGATCGCCACACCTGCGATGTTGCCGAGACCGACCGTGCCCGACACCGCCGCGCTCAGAGCTTGGAAATGCGTGACCTCACCCGGATCCGATGCACAGCTGTATTTCCCCCGCACCGTTCGCAATGCCAGCGCAAATGACCGCAGGTTGATGAATCGAAATGCCAGCGTGATGATCACCCCTGCCGCCGCGAGCCAGAAGATCACGGCAAAGGCTTCAAAGCCGCCGATCTTGATCTTGAAAAAAATCAGATCGACAAACGGCTTGGTGATTTTTCCAAACCACGCATCGATTTTCTGATCGAGACTCTCGCTCGCAGCCTCCGCCGCCGCGGCCCAACCCGCCATCGAAAACCATGCGATCAATGCTGTTAGAAAACCCGTGAGTTTGTATTTGCCGAATTGAGCCATAGCAAAGATATGCCGATCTGGTGCAGCGGCCGCAAGCACCAAACACCACTCATCAATAAGCAAATCCGATCGCAAAATGCAGCGTGCCCGAGGGCTCACCCTCGTCTCGCGTCAGATTTCGGCCGTACTCCAAACGCACCGGCCCAATCGGCAAATCAAGCCGAAATCCCAGACCTGTCGCCAACTCCACATCGGCCGAGCCCCACTCCTCGCGGTTTCGTGCAAGCCCGCCAGCATCGACAAATGCCACCCCTTTGAGCGAACCCCAAATGTTTCGCATCAGCTCGATGTTGGTATTCCACCCGGCCTCACCACCGGTCGGATAACCGTCGACCAAAGGCCCCAACTCCCGATTGGGAAAAC
>CAYQRP010000338.1:0-1532 GCA_964419815.1 uncultured Luteolibacter sp.
GTACTGGGAGCCAAAATCTATCACCGCCACATGGTTGCTGTCGTGCATCGAAATAAGAATGGAATGAGTGTTAAATTTCTAAATCACCGATCAAGCAATCGGCTGATAATTCGTCGGCTCTTCGGTGATGACGATGTCATGCACATGGCTCTCGCGCAGACCGCCCGCCGTGATGCGGGTGAACTGCGCGCGCTCGCGAAGCTCGCTCAGATTTGAGGCACCGACATAACCCATGCCGGATTTAAGCCCGCCCATGAGTTGGAAAATGACATCCGAGAGCGGCCCCTTGTAAGGCACCCTGCCCTCGACCCCCTCGGCAACAAGCTTGCCCGAGCTGTTTTGTCCGTAACGGTCGCCCGAACCTTTTTGCATCGCACCGATCGATCCCATGCCGCGATAGGTTTTGAATCGACGACCTTGGAAATGAACCGTCTGACCCGGGCTCTCACGCGTGCCCGCAAGCAAGGAACCCAGCATCACAAGATCCGCGCCCGCCGCCAGTGCCTTGACGATGTCGCCAGAATAACGAATGCCACCATCGGCAATGACCTTCACTCCATTCTCGCGGCAATGATCGGCCACATTGCGGATCGCTGTGAACTGCGGCATGCCGACACCGGAAATCACGCGCGTCGTGCAAATCGACCCGGGACCAACACCCACTTTGATCGCATTTGCGCCAGCTTTCACCAAATCGCGCGCACCCTGCTCGGTCACGACATTGCCCGCCACGACCGGCACGGCCGAAAGACTTCGAAGTTTTTCAATCACTCCCATGACATGGCGCGTATGACCCGTCGCCGCATCGATGAACAAAGCATCGGCACCGGCTTCGATCAGCGCCTTGCCACGATCAATGCAATCCGGCCCCACACCCACCGCCGCACCGCATCGCAAACGACCATTCGCATCCTTCGCCGCTTGAGTGAAGGTCACGCGCTTCTCGATGTCAGACCCAGTGATCAGTCCCGCAAGTTTTCCGTCGGAGTGAATGAGCGGAAGTTTCTCAATGCGGTTCTGATACAAAATCCTCCTTGCCTCTTCCAAGCTGGTGGTCGGCGGAGCGGTGATCAGCCGGTCCTTGGGAGTCATCACATCGGCAACCGTCGCATCGGCCCGATCCAAATAGCGCACATCACGCCCAGTGACCATGCCCTCGAGATGTCCCTCCGCATCGATGACCGGAAATCCGGAAAATCCATTCTTCGCCATGATCTCGCGCACATGGTCGACCGTGTCTTCCTTGCGCACGGTGTGCGGTTTGAGAATCACCGCGTTTTCCGAACGCTTGACCCTCGAAACCATGACGACCTGCTCATCAATCGGACAGGCCCGGTGGATCACCCCCATGCCGCCCTCGCGAGCCAAAGCAATGGCCAGTTCGTGCTCGGACACCGTGTCCATCGCAGCCGAAACCACTGGCAGTGAAAGTGGGATTCCCTCCGCCAGCAAGGTCGAGAGGTCCGCATCTCCTGGCAAAACCGAACTCAGGGCCGGCACCAGCAAGACATCATCAAATGACAATCCGAGTG
>CAYQRP010000339.1:0-1524 GCA_964419815.1 uncultured Luteolibacter sp.
TCTGGCAGCGTCCTAAAGGCGAACGCCTCCCTTTTTTTGAGGAAATACAGGATGAAATAGGTCCGCGACTCATCCGAGGTCTCGGCCAAGAAGTCCGGCAATGGTCGGACGCTCAAAAAACCATCCAGCTCAGGATGAGCCCGCACATGATCCTGCAGCCGAGAAAAACCGAATGTCGGCGGTGACTTTTGGACGAGCATGATCTGATTGCGCGCCATTGAAGACGCGCTCCCCGGTAGGCCCGATTCCTCAAAACTTGCACAGCCACCCATGAGCCCAGTACTTAGCAAAAACAGGCAGCGGGCATAAACGTAGAAGTTCGATTTCATCGATTGCTGATGGATTCATTGTCGACCACTGAACTCGACGATCTCCGCGCGCGGTCGGCTCGCATCATGGCCTCGATGCGACGAATGTTTGGTCGACTCGCTTCCGAGTCGATGAAAAACGCCGTTTCCATCGGCACCAAAAATTCCACCGCCGAATTGATTCCCACCAGATCGCCTGCCGCATCAACCACTGGCCCGCCGCTGTCGCCGGGCTGCAAGGCAATGTCGATTTTGAATCTCCGGGTTCCCGTAAAAATCCATTCAGGCGAAAGCGAGGTCACCAGCCTGCCAGGCTTTGATTTGAGCCCCGTCGCGATGCCGCCGTGCACCACCATGTTGCCTGCCGACAGCCACGCGTTTGGCCTCGTCCACCGATAATAATTCGGCGTCGATGCCGCCACATGCAACAAGGCCAGATCCGCCTCAGACGAACGCCAAACAATCCTTGCCCGATGCGAAACAAGCTCTCCCTTCCCGCCATAAAGCACATGCACGTGACGCCCACCCGATTCGGCCAAGACATGATCGGCCGTAAGGAAATATCCGTCGGCCGAAATGGGCGTCGCCGAGCCGCCATCCGCATCGTCCGGCGCCCTCGAAAGCGTGAATCCCGATCGCGCCCAGTGTTTCAAATCATTGCGATCGGTCACCACCACCGCGCCCACTCGCTGAATCAACAGTCGTCGCACCTTCATGTCTGGCACCGCTGGATTCGGCTTGGGTTGAACCGCACAGGACTGCAGGCCGCCGCATAAAACCAATCCAAACAAACAACGCCAAATCCCGTGCATCCGGCCCAACAAAGCACATGATTCGAAGTCCGTCACATGCCAAATCAGAATTCCGCCATCAGGTGGGTCAGCATGCGCCTGAAAGGAGCCGCCATTGGCAAATTGGCGGTCTCGTTGTCATCAAACCACGCCAAGCCTTCGCCGACCTGCGGGACAATATTTTCACCGCGACCGTCATGAACCTTCAGCGTCACGCGATAGCGCGTGATGCCGTATTCATTGCTCGCAATCATCGGCAAATGGCCAATGTCATCACTCTGTCGCAAAGGCAGTTTCCAAAGCCCTGTACGCCGACTGCCAACCTCGCGCTCGAGCAAAATTCTTCCCTGATCATCACGCAGCCACAAGGCATGTTCGTCGATTCGTGTGAGCGTCGATTTTCGCCCTTTGATGGGTAAAATTTC
>CAYQRP010000340.1:0-1521 GCA_964419815.1 uncultured Luteolibacter sp.
GCCTCGTGTTCCAACCCACCGAGTGGATCGAGGCCGATCACCTCATCCTCATAAACCCTGAAACTAAACACTAAAAAACCAACCCACGACCAACTATGAAAACAACCATCAAGGACAACATCCCCCACATCGAAATTCCATCCAACACCCTGCGCGATGCAAAGCGGCTCTTCAGCCGACTGAAGCATCTGCGCTGCAAGCTGCCAGCACTCAATCACCTGCTGCTCACCGCCGGGCAGGACGGTATCCAACTCGCCGCCACCGATCTTGATCACTGGCTCGAAACCCGGATCACCGATCTGCCTACGGATGATGTCAGCTTCCTGATACCGCCCGCCGCAATGGAAGCAGCCTGTCGTGCTGACAAAGGTACGCAGGTTTCCTTCAAACCATGCGGCAGTAAAAGCAACCGGGAAATACACGTCATGCTCACCAGCGGCGGCATTCGGTCGACGTCGGTTCATCCGACCCTCGACCCCAGTGAACTGCCATCGCGCCCGATCACCATCGGCAGCGCGACGGAACTTCCGCCTGCTACGTTGAAGGGGCTTGCCGACATCGCCGGTTGTGCCTCCACCGACACCACCCGCCAAATCCTCAACGGCGTATTGTTCACGCCCGAGGATGGTGGCCGCTTGGTTGCTACCGACGGTCGACGTCTTGCCTGCTGCCCGGCCACCGTGCCATCGCAGTCGTTCGTTCTGCCTAATGCGGCCTGCCACATCCTAGCCCATCCCGATTTCCTGTCGGACATCGCGACAGTCATCTGGATCGACCACGAGGATGTGGATAAATGCGGGGTTGTCATTCAGTGCGGAAGACATCAACTGGTGTCAAAACCGCTGGTCGGCAACTACCCAAACTACCGACAAGTCATCCCCACCCACGCGAAGGAAATCGCCGTCATTCCGCACGACCGCAAACCCGGGCTCATCGCTTGGCTGCGCTCATTCGGAAAGGACCAGTGTGCGGTGCGGCTCGATTGGCACAAGCGTGGTCAACTCACCCTGACCCATAGCGACGCCAACGGCCACAGCGCCACCATGCAGGTGCCGGTCGAAACCCATGGCAAACCACCAGTGATCGCGTTCAACGCGCGCTACTTGGCCGACGCTTTGGAAATCGGCGGCACCCTCTGCTTCAGCGATGAACTCAGCCCGGGCATCTGCCGCCACCCCACCGGCCGATTCTCTGTGATCATGCCGATGCGGGTGCAGACCCCAACGGGCACGAAGCACCCATCCGGGGAAGAACCCGTTCAAAGCGCAAAAGCCGCTGCGTAAAACCGATAACAATGCTTCCCCAGAGTCCCATGAGCGGGACTCTGGGGAATTGATTTTTACGTCTGACGGCACGGCGCACGCCGGGTTTATGGCGTTCCGCAGAGACGCAGGATACGGAGAGCTTCCTGACCAACCAATATCGGCGTCGGCGATGAAAGCCAGTTCATCACCGATTTGCATGACGGGTTAGATTTGGCAAACAAGGCGTCCAGCAGCGCGCTGGTGACGTTGTACCGGG
>CAYQRP010000341.1:0-1519 GCA_964419815.1 uncultured Luteolibacter sp.
CTCAAGGACGGCTACAGCCGCACCCTCGAAGAAGTCGGCCGCCAATTCCAGGTCACCCGCGAACGGATCCGCCAAATCGAAGCGAAGGCCCTCCGCAAGATGCGCCACCCCACCCGCATCCGCAAACTGGAAGGCTTCATCGAAATCCCCGGAGCCTAAGGGGAACGGACGCCATCGTCCGTTCATCACCCACCGCGAGACACCATGGAAGCCGTCGACGATTTCACGAAAATCGAATCGGTCTTCGTGCGCCATCGCAACGCCCTGGTCCTGCGCGGTCAGTTCACGCCGATCTACACGGATTATTACCTGCACCTGATGCAGCACCGCATCCGCCACTCGGCCGAACTCGACCAGATGCTCAAGGACGCACTGGCGATGCTGACGCTCCATTTGGTCGCCAGACCCTGGGCGGAAACGATCGCATGGACGGTGAACCTCCGCGCGCCAAGGCTCAACCTCTTCGTCACCGGCGGCTCAACGCAGGAATCCATCACCGGCCGCATCTTCACCGAAGATGTGCGCGAACCCGACCGCAATTTTTTCTATTCGCAAACGACCACGCCCCACAGCAACGAACCGCGCACCTCAACACTCGAAGTCGATGGCAAGGACCCGGTCGCATGGATCTCGCAATTTTACGATCAGTCGGAACAACGCCCAGCCCGCGCATTCCGCCTCGACGATGAAAACTTCGCACTCGTCGCCGCCCAACCGGATTGCGACATGGAATGGTTCGAATCGCTCGATGCCGACGCGGTCGAAACGATCGATCAAAACGAGGAAATCAAAATCCTCGAAACCCGCCGCTTCCGCTTCCATTGCGGATGCACGGTGGAAAAAATTCTTCCCGTCCTCGGCGGATGGCGCGACCGCCTCGACGAACTCTTCGCCGGATCCGACGAGATCCGCATCGAATGCCCGCGCTGCGCCGCCAAATACGCCATCACGCGCGACATGATCCAATGATCGCCGCCATGCACCGCTTCCATCACGCGGAGTTCGCCGATCTCTCCAGCCTGATCGCGCTCAAAGGCTCACATAAAATTTCCGTCTGCATCCCAACGCTCAACGAAGCGCAAACCATCGGCCAAATCGTATCGTCGATCCATGATGCACTGATGCGAAAATTTCCACTCGTCGACGAACTGATCGTCATGGATTCGGGCTCAAGCGACCGCACCCGCGAGATGGCCGCCTCCGCCGGTGCCAAGGTGATGCTTTCATCGGAAATATCACCCGCACTGCCCACCCATCCCGGCAAGGGCGAAAACCTTTGGAAATCGCTCAAAGTTTCAAGCGGCGACATCGTCTGCTTTCTCGATGGCGATATCTTAAATTTCCACACGGGATTCGTCACCGGCCTCGTCGGCCCGCTCTTGAAAAACGACTCGATCGATTATGTGAAGGCCTTCTATCAACGCCCGCTGCTCAACGGCGATCATCGCGAAAATTCCGGCGGCGGCCGCGTTTCGGAAATTCTCGTGCGTCCGCTCATCTCGATGTTCTACCCGGAACT
>CAYQRP010000342.1:0-1511 GCA_964419815.1 uncultured Luteolibacter sp.
ACGGCCTTGATCGAAAGTCCGACGCGGCGCTCGACCTTATCGACCTTGATCACGCGGGCCTCGATCTCGTCGCCGACCTTGATGATGTCCTTGACCTTCTCCACGTGGTCCTCGCTGAGTTGCGAGATGTGGATGAGACCATCGATGTCGCCGGCAAGGCTGATGAAGGCGCCGAACGAAGCGATCTTCGCGACAGTGCCCTTGACGAGGTCGCCGACTTTGAAGCGCTCGTCGATGAGGCTCCATGGATCCTCTTCGGTTTGCTTGATGCCGAGCGAAACGCGTTGGTTGGCCTTGTCGATGGCAAGCACGACCGCCTCGACTTCGTCGCCCTTCTTGAGGACTTCGGAGGGGTGGTTGATCTTGCGGGTCCACGACATGTCCGAAACGTGGATCATGCCGTCGATGCCTTCTTCGAGTTCGACGAATGCACCGTAAGCGGTGAGGTTGCGAACCGGGCCCTTGATGGTGGCGCCAACCGGATAGCGAAGTTCGATTTCGTCCCATGGGTTGGAATCAAGCTGACGCACGCCGAGCGAAATTTTCTGCTCTTCGATGCTGATGCCGAGCACGACCGCTTCGATCTCTTGACCGATTTCGAGCACATCGCTCGGGCGGGTGATGCGCTTGACCCACGAGAGTTCGGAAACGTGAACGAGGCCTTCGACGCCGCGCTCGATTTCGACGAACGCACCGTAGGGGAGGAGCTTGGTCACGCGGCCTTTGACGCGCTGACCGATCGGGAACTTGCGCTCGATGTCTTCCCATGGGTTTTCGGACATCTGCTTGAGACCGAGCGAAACGCGCTCTTTCTCGCGATCGACATCGAGGATGACGACATCGACGGCTTGGCCGATGTGCAGAAGCTCGGAAGGATGGTTGATGCGACCCCACGACATGTCGGTGATGTGGAGAAGGCCGTCCATACCTTGGAGGTCGACGAAGGCACCGAAGTCGGTGAGATTCTTGATCGCACCGGTGACCTTGTCGCCGATCTTGACGGTTTGAAGGAACTGCTGGCGAAGCTCGGAGCGTTCGGCTTCGATGACTTCGCGGCGGGAAAGGACGATGTTCTTGCGCTCGTCGTTGACCTTGACGATTTTGAACTCGTAGACATTGCCGACGTACTCGTTGAGGTCTTTCGGCGGGATGATGTCGACTTGCGAACCTGGCAGGAATGCCTCGACACCGACGTTGACGGTGAGGCCGCCTTTGATGACGCCCTTGACCTTGCCACGGACGAGTCCACCGTCTTGGAACACCTTGACGATTTTTTCCCAGTTCTGTTTGTGAGCGGCTTTCTCTTTCGAGAGGACAACCATGCCCTCATCGTTTTCAAGTTTTTCGAGAAGGACTTCGATCTCGTCGCCGATTTCAATTTCCTCGTCTTCGAATTCGTTGGACGGGATGGCTCCTTCGGATTTGTAGCCGATGTCGACGAGGACGACCTGCGGGCGGATTTCGAGGATCGTGCCCTTGACGATCGATCCTTCGCGGAATTCGCGGAATTT
>CAYQRP010000343.1:0-1508 GCA_964419815.1 uncultured Luteolibacter sp.
TCTCTCACCAAAAACAACAACAAACACACAACAACATATGGCAAACATCAAACCACTTGGACAACGCGTGCTCGTGAAACGCATCGAAGCCGACGCCATCAGCGCCGGCGGCATCGTCCTTCCCGACACCGCAAAGGAAAAACCTCAGGAAGCCGAAGTGCTCAGCCTCGGCACCGGCGGCAAGGATGAAGATGGCAAGACCATCGAATTCACCGTCAAGGTCGGCGACAAGGTGCTCATCTCGAAATACGGCGGCACCGAAGTGAAAGTCGACGGACAAGAAGTCCTCATCATCAACGAATCCGACATCCTTGGGATCGTCGGCTAATCCGCTGCTGCGGTGACATTGGAAATTTGGGATTAGAAAATTGAGCAAGCTCAACAGATTCCCAAGCCAAGTCGCACCGCACCCAATGAACCAATTATCAAATATCCAATAACCATTACACAATCATGGCCAAACAACTGCAATTCGACGAAACCGCCCGCCAAGCTTTGCTTCGCGGCGTGGAAAAACTCGCGCGCGCCGTCAAGGCGACGCTCGGACCTGCCGGTCGCAACGTGATCCTCGACAAGAAGTTCGGATCGCCGACCATCACCAAGGACGGCGTGTCCGTTGCCAAGGAAATTGAGCTCGAGTGCCCCTATGAAAACATGGGCGCGCAACTGATCCGCGAAGTTTCCAGCAAAACCTCCGACATCGCGGGCGACGGAACTACGACGGCTACCGTACTTGCCGAGGCAATCTACAAGGAAGGCCTCCGCAATGTGACCGCCGGTGCCAACCCGATCTCGCTTCAGCGTGGCATCATGAAAGCCACCGAGGCGATTGTCGCCGAGCTCAAGAAGCTTTCGAAGAAAGTTTCCGACGCGAAGGAAATCGCCCAAGTCGCATCGATCTCTGCCAACTCCGACAAGGAAATCGGCAGCATCATCGCCGAGGCAATGGACAAGGTCGGCAAGGACGGCACGATCACCGTTGAAGAAGCGAAAGGCATCGAAACCACCCTCGATGTGGTGGAAGGCATGCAGTTCGACAAGGGCTACCTCAGCCCCTATTTCGTGACCAACCCCGAGAGCATGGAAGCCCTCCTCGAGAGCGCCTACATCCTCATCAACGAGAAGAAAATCTCCTCGCTCAAGGACATGCTGCCGCTGCTTGAGAAGGTTGCCAAAACCGGCAAGCCGCTTCTCATCATTGCCGAAGATGTCGAAGGCGAAGCCCTCGCCACCCTCGTGGTCAACAAGCTGCGCGGCATCCTCAACATCGCCGCCGTCAAGGCTCCAGGCTTTGGCGATCGCCGCAAGGCCATGCTCGAAGACATCGCCATCCTCACCGGTGGCCGCGTGATCACCGAAGACCTCGGCATCAAGCTCGAGTCGGTCGAACTCAGCGATCTCGGCCAAGCCAAGCGCGTCAACATCAGCAAGGAAAACACCGTCATCGTTGAAGGCGGCGGCACCTCCGAAGCGATCACCGGCCGCGTCAACCAGATCCGCAAGCAGAT
>CAYQRP010000344.1:0-1498 GCA_964419815.1 uncultured Luteolibacter sp.
ATGACAAAAACATCAGCGCCATTTTCCAAAAATCCAAAGCCCTCGGCTGGCATTTTTTCATCGCATGGCAGTCAGAATGAGCAGCGAAGCCGAGTATTTTCACTCAGCTACACTACTGCGAAAGAAAACCCAAAAGATGCAAAGGAAGGCGGTTCTTTTGCGGAGCGATGTCGGGCGCGAGCACGATCTTGCGGTCGGCACTGATGCCCTTGAATTGAGTTCGCCCTTTGCCTTTTCCACCAATCTCCAAAGCAACATTCTGCCCCTTGTGCTCGATCAGAAAATCCGGAGTCTTCTGTCCCCGGGTGCCTTTGAGATAACGAATGGAAATTCCAGCCTGGCGTATCGCGAGCGCAAAAAAGTCTTCACGCAATCCCCCCGCCGCCTGCTCGATAGGCAAATGCAGCAAACGAACGGGCGGCACCAGTAGTACTTTCGGTTCGCGCAACAAGTTGGTTCCCGCCGGAAAAATGCACTGCAACACAAAAGCCTTTTCCAAAGCATCCACATATTGCTCCGCCTTGTACTTGGTGATCCCCAAGTTTGCCGAAAGTGATGAGTAATTGATTCCATCCACAGCAGATCGTCCGACGAATGCCACCAGTTTGCGGATGATGGGCAACTCATCAAGACGCAGCCGTAAGGTCTGTGGAATGTCACGCTCGATGATTTTTTCAAGCGTTGCTACCAACAAGGGCATTGCTTCGTTTTCCTCCATTGCAAAAGGCAACAAACCTCCTGAGAGATACGATGCAAAAAATCTGCCGGCACGCAAATGACCGGGTGTCACATCCCCCGCAATGAGTTCGTCAAAACTCAGCGGCGCGTAATCCTCGCCGTGGGCAAACTGCAAATACTCCTTAAAACTAAAATAATCCAAAACATGCATGCGAACCCGCCGCGACAGGTCATGGGCAGTGGACTGCATGGCAAGCGCGACAGAACTGGTAAAAATGATTCGCACTTCAAGGAAGTCATAGATCTTCTTGAGCGATGCCATGGCACCACGCAAAAAGTGAATCTCGTCGATGAGAAAAACCCGATACTTGTAGCGATCCGCAAGATCCTTCACGACCGCAAACAAATCCGCATCATCGGGCAGCGCATCCGCAGATAGATAAATTGCGGCAGGATCAGAAGCTGCCATCTGCTTGAGCAAAATGGTTTTCCCCGCTCCTCGCGGCCCAACAATACCAACGAAATGCCGCCCCTCGGATCCGATTACACTGCCATACAAATCACGCCTGAGGATGCGCCTTTGACCCTCGCCCACCGCCAAGTCATGAAGTTGAAGTATTTGATTGTAAATGCTCATTTGGATGATCAATTCGACAAGATAATAGTTATTTTGTCAAATTTTTATCTAAAATGTGCTTTTAAGGCACCCTAGGCCCTATTTTCCATGAAGCGACGAATGTCAAAATGCTCCTCGGGCTCCTGGCTATCGAGCATCCAAGAGCTCAGCCTTCGCGCCATGCCAGGCGCATAAATCGAGCCC
>CAYQRP010000345.1:0-1495 GCA_964419815.1 uncultured Luteolibacter sp.
CCACCCCATGCCACGCATCGCCCTCCTCCAATCGAAAACCTTCGCCTCGAAAGCCGAGTCCTTCGATCACCATGAGAAGCTCATCCGCCAGGCTGCGGCCGCTGGGGCGAACATCGTGGTGACGCAGGAACTTTTCCTCACGCCTTACTTTTGCACGATCGAGGATCCAGCACTTTTCGATCTCGCCGATCCCCTTCCCGGTCCTGTGACCGATCGGCTTGGAAAAATTGCGGGCGAGCTTGGTATCGTTTTGGTTTCTTCACTCTTCGAACACCGCGGGCCCGGGCTCTATCACAACACCGCCGCGATCCACGATGCCGATGGCACACTGCTCGGGCTATACCGCAAGTCGCACATTCCGCAGGATCCCGCCTTTGAAGAAAAATTTTACTTCACTCCCGGCGATAGCGATTGGCCGGTTTGGAACACGAAATTTGGCAAACTTGGCGTGCTGATTTGCTGGGATCAATGGTACCCCGAAGCGGCGAGGCTGATGGCACTCGGCGGCGCGCAGGTGCTGATTTACCCGACCGCCATTGGTTGGTTGCCTCAGGAAAAACCGACTCTCGGCGATGCGCAACACTGCGCGTGGGAAACCGTTCAGCGCGGTCACGCAGTCGCCAACGGCTGCTACCTGGCGGCGGTCAACCGCACCGGCACGCAGGACCATACCGAATTCTGGGGTCGCTCTTTCATCGCAAATCCCTACGGCGAAATCGTCGCCAAGGCCTCGACCGAACATGAGGAAATCCTCTGCCACGATCTCGACTTCGAAGCGGTCGAAGATTTCCGCCGCATCTGGCCCTTCTTCCGCGACCGCCGCATCGACGCCTACGGCGACCTGACCAAACGCTGGCGCGAGTGATGGCGGTTTCGCCGCTCTTGAAGTTGCAAGGGCGGCCTTTCATGGGCATGATTCGCTTCATGCTTCGATCACTCTTTTTCCTTCTCGCCCTTGTCTGCAGTGCCAAGGGGCAGGCCTACGCACCGATCAACGATCGTCCACCGCAGCTGACCCGTGAATTTCGCGGTGCGTGGATTGCCACCGTGCACAACCTCGACTGGCCAAGCAAAGGCTCGAGCGCCGCATCGCAGCAAGCGGAACTGCGCAGCATGCTCGACAAACTCGCAGCGTTGAAAATGAATGCGGTGATCTTTCAAGTGCGTCCGTCCTGCGACGCACTTTATCAATCCTCATTGGAGCCTTGGAGCCAATGGCTTACCGGCACGATGGGGCGCTCGCCGGGCTACGATCCCCTCGCCTTTTGCATCCGCGAAGCCCACGCCCGCGGCATCGAGGTACACGCGTGGTTCAATCCGTTTCGCGCGCTTTGCAACAACTCCCACCCGGTCGCGGGCAATCATGTGGTGAAGGCATCGCCACACATCACCAAACGCTACGGCAACATGACCTGGTGCGATCCCGCCAGTTCCGAAGCCCGCGCCCGCGCGCTCAACGCAATCATGGATGTGGTGCGCCGCTACGATGTCGATG
>CAYQRP010000346.1:0-1487 GCA_964419815.1 uncultured Luteolibacter sp.
GATGCGCCATCAGGCGCGGATGCCTTAGGGCGTCTGCACCGCTTTGAGGCGGGCGAACTTCTTGCCGTCCGCTCCGCGGGCCACCGTGACCGTCACGGTGTCGGTGCCGGCCGAGGGGCTGTCTTTGGCAATCGTCACACCCGAGGTCGAGCCGGCGGTGTCAGTGCCCACGGTGTAGGTGCTGGACCATGCCGCGAGCGTGGTGCCGACTTCCACCGAAAGCGCGGTGCTGGCATTGATCGATGCCTGAGTGCGCTTGAAGGTGAACACCATGTTGGTGGCGGTGGTGGAAACGGTCGGCAGCAGGCTGCGGGCATCGGCGCTGGGGTTGGCTGCACCGAGGATCCATGCCAGGCCGTTGCTCACGCCGTCGCCATTGGCATCCGCGTTGAAGGTCGCTCCACCCGCCCAGGCGTCGAAGGCGGTTTGACCCGTGCCGGTGACATTGATCACATAGGAGCCTTCATCGCTGTCGTTGTTGGCGATCGTGAGAGACGCACTGCGCTCACCTGCAGCGCTTGGCGTGAACCTCACCGTGAAGGTGGTGCTGCCCGAGGCGCTGACGGGAGTGGCGGGATCGGCGGTGACCGTGAAGTCGGCCGCATGGGTTCCACCGACGGCCACCAGCGGCGCGCCGCTGAGGCTCAGGGCGACATTGCCGCTGTTGCGGATCGTGAAGGTAAGCTCGGTGTTGGAACCAAGTGCGACCGTGCCGAAGCCTTTGGAGCCGCCGCTGGCGATACCGGTATTGGCCGGTTGCTCGACGGCGATTTCCGGTGCGCCGGTGCCCGTGCCGGTGAGGTTGATCACATACGAGCCTTCATCGCTGTCGTCGCTCTCGATGGTAAGAGTCGCGCTGCGCTCACCAAGAGCGCTTGGCGTGAACCTCACCGTGAAGGTGGTGCTGCCCGAGGCGCTGACGGGAGTGGCGGGATCGGCGGTGACCGTGAAGTCGGCCGCATCCGTGCCGCCAACGGCGACCAGTGAGTTGCCTGTCAGATTCAAATCGGCAGTGCCGGTGTTGCGAACCGTGAAGGTGAGGCTGGTGTTGGAACCAAGAGCGACCGAGCCGAAGCCTTTCGAGCCGTTTGTGTCGATCGGGGTGGCCGAATCATCTTCGATGGCGATTTCAGGCGCAGCGGTAGTACCAACAGTGAGCGTGCCGTCACCGGTGATTTGCGCGATTCCAATCACGGGTGAGGTCGAACCCAGTTTTCCATAGACGCCATTGGCTTGCTGGGTGCTGCCAATGAACAGCTTGTCCACTTTGTCGGTGCCGGTGTAGGCCAGATCCAGTGTTGCTCCGGTCTCGGCGATGGTGACGGTGGAGGCATCATTGCCGGTGTTGGCGTTGAGCGGGTCCGGGGCCTGGGTGATGCGGAGGGTTCCGGCATTGACGGTGGTGTTCCCGGCATAAGTGTTGGTGCCGCTAAGAACCAGACGGGATGTCGTGCTGCTCTGCGTGATGCCGGTGACATTCGAGCCGA
>CAYQRP010000347.1:0-1486 GCA_964419815.1 uncultured Luteolibacter sp.
GCCACGCGGTCGACGCCGTGTTTGGTAAACTCCTCCCAGTAGCGCTTCTCCCAAGCGCCGGTTCTCGCGCGGCGTTCTTCTTCGCTGAGCTTTTCCCATGCCTTAAGTCCGATCGCGCGGATCAAATCACGGTCGGCCAGACGCACGGCCAATTCGTCCCAAAAACTTTCATTGCGAAACTCGTCGTAGCACTCGTGGTAAAACAGGCGCTCCTCGACTTCTTGCTTCACGCGAAAGCGTTGACGCTCCTCATCGAACTCAATCCAGTCGCCCAAGCCTGAATGTCCGGCTTTTTCGAGAATCTTGCTCTCGAGATCTTCGAAGGCCGACACCTGCTCACTTGCGGATTCCTTTTGGTTCCACGACGCGACATTCGCCGCGAGGCTCACCATTTCCACCAAGGTGGCCAGTTCCTGATCAGAGAAGCGAAGATGCATTCGGTGCCGCATAAAACCACCTCGCCAGCTCTTCGGCAAGCACTCAACCATCCGCCGAGCAACGCGATCTCGCAAATCCCCTGCTCGTGGGCCCTTCCCGCTTGCCTCAACACGCCAATGCGCCGACTCTTGCCCTGTGCCAGATGCCACCTATGTACGCGACGCCTTTGCGCGGATTGCCGACCGCTATGTGCTCACCAACCATGTGCTGAGCCTCGGCGCCGACATCTGGTGGCGCAAGGTCGTAGCCGCACGCGTGAAATCATGGCGGGCAAAGACATTGCTCGATGTCGCATCGGGCACCGGCGATCTGGCTTTGGAAATCCAAGACCACTGCCCGGGCTGCGAAGTGATTGCCACCGACTTCTGCGCCGAGATGCTTGCGCACGCGTCGAGCCGCGGCGTCGGGCGAACCATGGTCGCCGATGCGTTGAGCCTGCCCTTTGATGATGCGAGCTTCGATGGCGTCACGGTCGCCTTCGGTCTTCGCAACATGGCCGACTACCCAGCCGCGCTTCGCGAAATGCGTCGCGTGCTCAAGCCCGATGGACGTTTGCTGATTCTCGACTTCTCGATCCCCGACAATCTTCTGCGCATCCCCTATCGCTGGTACCTTCACCACGTCCTGCCGAAACTCGCCGGACTTCTCACCGGCCAACGTGATGCCTACGAATACCTCGGTGGATCGATCGAAAGTTTCCCCTCGGGCAAAGCGATGGAAAGTTTGCTGCAAGATTGCGGACTCACAAAAACCAGCAGCACTCCCCTCACCTTCGGCGTGGTCACGATCTACGAGGCAACCAGACCAAGCGCGTGACCGCACAGGAAAATTGAAATCATCCGATGTCATCTGGCCCATCCATCACCGCGCACGATGCGGCATGTGAACTTGCCCGAAGGCTTAGATCATCTGGCCATGAGGCGCTGTTTGCAGGCGGCTGCGTACGCGACCGCTTACTTGGCCACGAACCGAAGGACTACGACATCGCCACCTCCGCCTTGCCATCGGAAGTGCTCAAGCTGTTTCCCGGATCCAACGAAGTCGGCGC
>CAYQRP010000348.1:0-1479 GCA_964419815.1 uncultured Luteolibacter sp.
CGGTTGATCCCCTTCACTTCATTGAGGATGCGGTGACTGGTCTCGCGCAGCAGTTGCGGCGGAAGTTCGACCCAATCGGCGGTCATGGCATCTTCCGAAATCACGGCCCGCAATGAAATCGCCCACTCGTAGCTTCGCTCATCGCCCTTGACCCCCACGGTCTTCACCGGAATCAGACCCGCATAAGCCTGCCACACGCGGTCGTACCATCCGTGCTCCTTGAGCTTGCCGATGAAGATGGCATCGCACTCGCGGATGATGCGCAAACGATCCTCAGTGATCACACCCGGACAGCGCACGGCGAGTCCAGGTCCTGGAAATGGATGACGATGCAAAATGTCGTGCGGAATTCCGAGCGATGCTCCCAGTGCGCGAACCTCGTCCTTGAAAAGCTCCGCGAGCGGCTCAAGCACCTTGCCCTGCGCTTGCAATTCAAGGATGCGGTCGACGCGGTTGTGGTGAGTCTTGATCTTTGAAGCCTTCGAGCGCGCGTTCGAGGCGCTCTCGATCACATCCGGGTAAAGTGTGCCCTGTGCAAGCATCTCGGCATCGCCGACCGCATCCCAGAACACATCAATGAAAAGATTGCCAATGATCACGCGCTTTTTCTCGGGGTCATCGACTCCATCCAGAGCTTTCATGAAACGCTCGGAGCAATCAACCGTTTCGATCGGCACACCCATGCGGTGGAAGTTGTTGCGAACCTCCTCGCCTTCGTCTTTGCGCATCAAACCATGATCGACAAAAATCGCGCGGATGTTGGCACCCGCCTCATGCAGCAGCACTGCCAGCACCGTGCTGTCCACTCCGCCCGAAACACCGCACACAATCTGCTTGTCGCCCACCTTTTCGCGGATGCCGTCGATGATCTCACGCTTGAAGTCATCAATGCGAAACGGCAGCAGACTTTTGGCGTTGAGCAAAAAGTTGTGAAGAATTCGCAAGCCCTCGTGACTGTGAGTCACCTCCGGGTGGAACTGGATGCCGAAAAATTTCTCATCCCATTGCAAGGAGACCGGCGTGCCATGCTGGTTTGCGGCAAGCACCTTCGCGCCATCGGGCAAGATCTTGACCGTATCCGAATGACTCATCCACACCTGAGAGGAACTCGAAATTCCTTCATACAAACCCTTGCACTCGGTGGGAAAAAGATTGGCGGGTCCGTACTCGCGACGATTGCTCGCCTCGACGCTTCCGCCGAACTTGATGTTGAGCAGCTGCATGCCATAGCACACCCCGAGCACCGGCACACCAAAGGCCTTGAGCGCTTCAAAATCCAAATCCGGCGCATCAGCTTCGCTCGTGCTCTTTGGTCCGCCCGATAAAATGATCGCGCCAGGTTTTCCAATCTCGGGAAAATCCTCAATCGCGTAAAGTTTCGCAAAAAATCCCAACTCCCGCACCCGCCTTACAATGAGCTGCGTGTACTGGGAGCCAAAATCTATCACCGCCACATGGTTGCTGTCGTGCATCGAAATA
>CAYQRP010000349.1:0-1479 GCA_964419815.1 uncultured Luteolibacter sp.
ATCGACAGCACCCTGTTTCGCCCGGTTATCTGCCAATGATGCTTTTCCCGCTAGTGCATCACCTAGCAGATCCACCACCGATGTCTCGGCATCTGCCACAGCTCCTTCCGTGGCTATGATCTGAGTGGTAGCATTCGGCGGCCTCATTTTCATCACGATCGGCCATGACATCCCTTGAACGGGTTCCAAGCGCTCCTGTTCACGCTTTTCGACGCTCTCGAGTTTTTTGCGCAAGACCTCGATCTCCTGAACCAGGCGTTTCGTTTCCATCTTCGTCACCAACTTCACGTTGTTCTCACGGGTAGCGGCATCTCGGTAGGAGGTCGCATCTTCGGACGGCTCGGATCCCACGTCTGAAGATGCCTGCGCAGCCAGCTCTTGGGCGCTAGCTTTTTGAATCATGAGGATATCCCGTTTGTTGGCTTGGGGAGCGGCGCTGTTATTGACACTTTCTACCGGCACAGGTGCTTTGCGATCCACCAGCAGCATGAAGGCAAACGCAGCGGCGGCCGCAGCCCAGCCAGAGATGCCCAACCAATTCACCGCCTTTGTAGAACGCAGACCCAAGCGCGCTTGCAACCGCTCCAATTGTCCGGCGCGGGACTGAAGCGGCGCGACGCTGGCTGCGGCCACGGCAGCACACAATACGTTCATGTCCCGGTAAGCATCTCTCAGCTCGGGGTCTTGATGAATTGCCTCGTCAAAGCCAGCGGCTTCGTTGGAATCGAGCATCCCAAATGCCCGCCAGGCTGCGGTTTCGTGTGGGTCAGAATTCATAACGTGATAGTTGGTTGCGCACCTTTTCCAATGCTCGGCGTAGTCGGTTTTTTACCGTACCCAGCGGAGTTCCGAGGTGCGCGGAAATTTCCGAATGGGTGTATTCCAGAAAGACGGCCAATTCCAAACACTCGCGTTCGTCGGGTGGCAAAATTTGAAGTGCGGCGCGAACCCGGCGCCAATCGTCCTTCATCATCACCTGCGGATCTTCGCTCTCTTCCGTCGGCGCATGCAGGTGAATTGGAATAACGCGCGAAGAATCGCGTTTGCCCCGATGGCGGTGACGAAGACGGTCAATGCAGTAGCCACGAAGCACTGCAAAAGCCCAAGCAAATGGCGGCGATTGGGACGGGTCGTAGTCAACCGAGCGGTGCCACATCCGCACAAAAGTATCTTGCACAATTTCCTCAGCCTCGTGCCGGTCTCCCAGCATTCGAACCGATACGCCCAACAGAATCGGACTCCACATGCCGTAAAGTTCCGCAAGCGCAGCGCCATCACCGCGCGCCATTCGATCGATCAATGCCACTGCGACACCCGTCCGGTCCTCACCCAAAAAACTGGGCAAGTTTGGGCTTGGGGTGAATTCGGGCTCAATCATGGCGCGGAAACTGGAATCCTGAGGCTTAGTGACTGCCTACACCAAATCCGCTAATTTACGAACTTTGGTCCACTGATTTTCAACGAATGAGGAAAAATCTC
>CAYQRP010000350.1:0-1466 GCA_964419815.1 uncultured Luteolibacter sp.
GCATTTCGATGGCTGCGCACACCCTTGGCTGGCACGGCATTCGTGTTGGCTGGCATCGGCATGATCGCGATTCCTTTGCAGCGGCTGACTTCAGAATCAAAGCTTCAAGCTCCTGTTGCTGCGCCAACGTCGTCAATCGCCGATGAGAAAACTTTGCGCGCCGTGTTGCGATTGCGTTTGTTGGATGCGGCGAAGCGTGTGGTTGTGAGCGATGCGAGCGGCGCGGTGTTGTGGGAGATTGCCGAGGCATCGTCTGGCGAAACAGAGCACGATGTCGGGATCAAGTTGAGCGGCCATGAGCTCGAGCTCGGGCTGCGTGTGGAATTTGCCGATGGTACAAATGAAAGCGCCGCATTTCTCACCGTGATGCCCGACGGGCACGAAGAGAAAACCGCCTATGTGATCGGCAGCGGTCAGGTGGATGAAACCCTGCGCTACGAGTGGCACGCGCATTGAAAACCATGACCCATCCCATTCACGAATCCTGCGAGCATTGCGGCCACCATCACGAGTTGAGGGTGGAGGATCTGCAGGTGCGTTACCGCGAGGTCGAGGCCTTGAGCGGCGTGAGCCTGTCGACCTCCTGCGGTTCGTGCGTGGCATTGATCGGCCCGAATGGCGCGGGCAAAAGTACCTTGCTCAAGGCGATTGCCGGATTGCTGCCAGTTTCCGGCGGCCGCATTTTTTGGCGCGGCACCAAGGTCGCCAAGTGGAGCCGCGAAATTGCCTATTTGCCGCAGCGCGAAAATGTCGATTGGCATTTCCCGATCACCGTGCGTGGCGTCGTGCGCATGGGCCGCTACCCGCAGGCTGGTTGGTGGCGCCCGTTTTCCTCCGACGATGAAACTGCGATCCAGCGCGCAATCGAATGGATGGATCTTGCCGAACTCGGCGATCGTCAGATCAGCGCGTTGAGCGGCGGTCAGCAGCAGCGGGTATTCCTCGCGCGCGCATTGGCGCAGGAAGCGCATGTGCTTTTGCTCGATGAGCCATTCACCGGACTCGACCGCACTTCAAAAAACGCTTTGGCCAAGACCTTGCGCAAGCTGACCGAAGAGGGTCGCCTCGTGATCGCATCACATCACGATCTCGACACGGTGCGCGACATTTATGACGAAGTGCTTTTGCTCAACCGCAAGCCGATCGGCTTCGGCCCAGTGGCGGAAGTTTTCACGGGCGAACAAATTGAAAAAACTTTTGCGGCAGCTGTGGCCGGTGGAAAGGAGCGGGCATGATCGATTGGCTGCTTGAACCTTTTCAACACCCCTTCAACCAACGCGCGGTGTTGGCGGCATTGCTCATCGGCTTTACCAATGGCTATGCCAGCGCATTCGTCGTGCTGCGCAAATCGGCGCTCAAGGTTGGTTCGCTTTCGCACGCGTTGCTGCCAGGCATCGCAGTGGCGATCGCGGTCGTCGGCCTGCACGATTGGAGCGCGTTTCTTGGCAGTTTGTTTGCCGCGTTGC
>CAYQRP010000351.1:0-1461 GCA_964419815.1 uncultured Luteolibacter sp.
GCGGAGAGGGTGGGATTTGAACCCACGGTGAGTTTTACCCCACGTCCGATTTCGAATCGGGTGCCTTAGACCACTCAGCCACCTCTCCTTGCGCGGGCGGCGAAGATAGGGCTTGGGGCGGGGCTTGTAAAGCCTGCAATTGGGATCAGTCGGGGAAAACAATGGCGCGGTGGCCGTCGATGATCGTGCGGTCGTGGACGTGGTAGCGGATGCCTTTGGCGATGGCGATGCGCTCGCAGTTGCGGCCGAGGCGCACGAGGTCGTTGGGCGCGTGGAAGTGGTGCACGCGCTCGACCTCCTGCTCGATGATCGGCCCCGCGTCGAGGTCGGCGGTGACGTAGTGGCAGGTGGCGCCGATGAGTTTCACCCCGCGTTCGTAAGCCTGCTTGTAGGGATTGGCACCGATGAAAGCGGGCAGGAAGCTGTGGTGGATGTTGATGATGCGGCCGGCAAAATCGCTGCAAAAATCGTTGGGCAGAATCTGCATGAAGCGGGCCAGCACGATCAGCTCGACGTCCTCCTGCTCGATCAACCTGCGGATCTCCGCAAAGCCTTCGGCGCGTTTGTCGCCATCCATGTCGATCTCATGAAACGCGATGTTCGAGCGTTCGGCGATCGGGCGGCAGTTCGGACGATTGCCGATGATCGAAGTGATTTCGATCGGCAGTTCGCCAAGCTCGGTGCGCCAAAGAATTTCGTTGAGGCAGTGATCGGTTTTGGTGACGAGCAATGCGGCACGCATGCGGTAGGGCAAGCGACGAAAATGCCAGTCTGCCTGCAACGAGCGACCAAGGGTGCCGAAGCCATCGATGAAGTCCTCCACTTGCACATCGAGGTCGCTGGTTTCGATTTCAAGCCTCGCGAAAAACTTTCGTCCGATCGGGTCGGAAAACTGGTTGAACTCGACCAAATTGCCGCGATGGCTTGCCACGTAATTGGCAATTTTGGCGACGATGCCTGCCTGGTCGGGGCAGCTGAGTTTGAGGATGAGTCCCGGACGGGCCATGCGTGGATGATTCGATGATGCCTTTGCCGGTGTCAATCCCCCGCCCTAGTTTTCGCGGCCGCACCATTTTGATCCATGCCCGCCATCTGCGCGAGGTGGGGAAAAATTTTGCGAAACACCAAGGCCCCCGCGATGCCGCCAAGGAAGTCCGCAATCCAGTCGGACATGTTCGCGCCACTGCGGCCGGGCGTGAAACATTGATGCCATTCATCGAGCCAGCCGAGCAAACCGATCGCAATCGCGGTCGCCGGGATCAAAAAATCCCAACGCACTTTGCGCCGCAACACCACTACCACGACCGTCGCAAAAAATCCCGCGATGAGAATGCCGCCGCCCGCAAAACCGAGAAAATGGGCCACCTTGTCGAGCTGCATCTTGAGCTGCGGATTCTCATCGCCCGGAATCGACGAGAGAAACCAAATGGTTCGCATCCACACCAGAACCGCAATGAACCA
>CAYQRP010000352.1:0-1459 GCA_964419815.1 uncultured Luteolibacter sp.
CAGCCTTTTTGGCGCTTTTGGCGACTTTCTTCTTCACCGCTTTCTTGGCAGCTTTCTTGGCCGGAGCCTTTTTCGCTGCTTTCTTGGCGGGGGCTTTAGCCGCTTTTTTGGCTGCCTTTTTAGCCGGAGCTTTCTTGGCAACTTTCTTTACGGCCTTCTTCGCGGGCTTGGCCGCGACCTTTTTCTTTGCTGTTTTTTTTGCAGCCATGGTTTTGTGTCGTTGGAGTTCGCGTTCTATGTTTGTTTTCTCTTCCGGCGTTAATGTGCCAGCGGAGAGTATCGCGAGGAGCGCCTCACCGAGGCGTCCTCCAAAAGCGTTGGTGAGGAAATCGTGGGTCGCGCGCTGCACGATCACTTCCTGGGAATAGGCGGCCTGATAGACGTGCGCCCTGCCGATGCGAGCGCGCTTGACCAAGTTTTTGCGCTCCAGGTTCTGCATCACGCTCAGCACCGTCGTGTAAGCGCGATCCTTGCCATCGGGCATTGTTTCGTGGATCGCGGCAACCGTCGACGGACCCTCGTGCCACAAAACCGAAAGGGCTTGCAGCTCAAGATTGGATGGGTGTGACAACCTCGCCATGCGTTCGCAACCTTGTTGCTAATGACGACAAAACCAACATTTAAGAAATCGGTCAAGTTAAAATGTGCAGATTTTTAAGAAAAGTTTAGGAGCTGATTTTGCCCCTCAAGCGTTCGAAATTACGATGAGGATCGTAGATCCAAAACTTGGCTGACTTGCAGCGTCAATCGTTCGATCGCCGAAAACAATCTCTTCATCACGCACAATGCGATGGCTGGCGAACGCTCTCTCGCACATGTCGGTGCGAACGATCGCGCAGCGAGCGATGGCGATTTTCGAATCAACGCACGAATCAAATTTCCATGCTGCGATCGACACCGCATCTGAAATTTCATCTGCAGCCAACGCGGATCGAATGGGATCGGACGATGCTTCTTTTTCGTCTCGCAACCCGATTCGCGAGCACGCCGAGAGTCGTAAGGCGGCAGTGAGGCCGATTTTTCGACCCGCTCGCGGAGACTGGAATTATCGGGGTGGAATGACCATCTTGCGGCCGAGGATGACCACATCACTGGTCATGCGGTTGGCCTGGCGGATTGAGGCGGCGGGAATGTTGTATTTCGCGCTGATGCCCGAAAGCGTGTCGCCCGCCACCACCGTGTGAATGGTCGCAGCGCCATAAGGATTGGACGGCGGAGCTGGTGGGGTCATCGTTGCGCTCGGCTCGGGCGCGGTGGTCGGCACAAATGTTGAAGCCGAGTTGTTGGCGATCTCGGGACTGATCGTGCTGTGATCATAAGCGGCGGGCACATCGTACACCGTGCCGGCAGGATCGGTGACGGTGGTCGCGGCTTGGTCGGCAGAGGCGTAGGAACTCGTAGGAGTATCGTAGATGTCGGCGCGGCGCGAAGCACAGGAAACGAGCGTGGCGGCGAAGAG
>CAYQRP010000353.1:0-1454 GCA_964419815.1 uncultured Luteolibacter sp.
TAGTATCTGTACCCGTAATACGCCACATGCGGCCTGAATCGGCGGATTTTCAGGCGATACCGGACTCGGCGGACGCCATTTGGTGACGAGCGGATCATGGACGGACCATGGCTGACTGCCTCTGGGAAGGAAAGGAGGAATTCAGGGGGAGGATCAAAAGTGACTGGAACTCAAAGGCGTCCACGCCGAGGTGGTTGGATTGCGACACCCCCCAGAGACGCGCTCTGGCGCGCCAAACACCACGGAATTGAGGCCGGATGACCACGCCTAGCAGATGAATTTGTGAGACTGCGGGGACTGACCCGATCGAGACGAGGGACTGCCCCCGGAGCTTGCGACACCTGCCCCGAATGACGGTCCCTGGATTATGGGATTTGTTCGGGAATTAAAATTTTTGACTGATCTTTGGTCAAGATACCAACAAATCTCCCGCCATTATCATTGGCCTGTATAGCACCTCTTTCAAACATCGAGACAACTTCGCGAATTTGATCCATTCCCTTGGGGTAACGAGTGCTGTAGCTGGACCTAACGTCTTTAGGGCCTAAATCCGATAATAAATAGCTGTCATTTTTAATATAATCGGAAATCAAAACGTTTCTCCTTCGAAAAGAAGACACCCAACTAATATGAGTCAATGAAACACCTTGATTACCTCCAAAATCAATCGGCATTTGGAATTTTGATATAGTGATATTTCTAGTGGTTTGGAGAAAAACAACATTAATTACGATTATTGTGACAATCAAAATTATCACTCCTGACAATAATCCGAATATGAAAGCCTTCATTTATTAGATAATTTAATGTTCCATTCGACATCAGAATCCTCCCAATCGTAAATTTTATAGTCATAACCAACAGTAGTATTATCTCTAAACCAAATAAAAAAATTATCAGGTATTTGAGCTATAATTATGTCAATCTTGTCGCCTTTGTTAAAGTTAGATTTATCCTCGGCTCTCAACCGAACGTCGGCAATCGCTTTGCACATACAATTGTTTGATGTCTTCCATATGGTAACATTATTGGTATTGTTCTGGGAGTAACCAGATATTTTCCCGTGGTATTTACTTATCCATGCGCTTGATGAGTTGTCATAGATATTATCAATATAGGGCTCGTAAATTTTAATGTCTTTGGAAGTGTCCCAACCCATGCTTTGACACTCTTCTCGGATTTTAGCCCGATTTGATAATTGCCATTCTTCCTTTAAAGCTTTTCTGGTGTCTCCTGACGAATCAAACTGGGACCACGCGATATTAACTGGACTGCCACCTCCAATCAACCAATGAGTGAAAAACCATAGCAACCCATGTGTTTCAGCAACAAGACCTAGCCTATCAAATTTAGAAACGGGGTTATTCCCCACAAATCCATACAAATTCACCCCTCCCCGTTCCTCAATCGGATCCCTGCTAGGCCATCTGCCGGTTTGGGGGTCATAGTATCTG
>CAYQRP010000354.1:0-1453 GCA_964419815.1 uncultured Luteolibacter sp.
ATCGGATACTGCTCATTTCTCGGATTCCGGAGCAAAGGAAGATATTGCTAATTTTTGGTAAACTCGCATGAATAAATCCCTCATCGACAAAGTCCATGATCGCTTGTGGACATTGGTAAGTGACCAACTTTCTGTCAAAATATCACCTCCGACAGTTTCTGACACGGGACAGGCAGATGCCAGTGTTTCTGGAACCATGGATTGGCCTCAAGCCTGCGCAGCACTCGTCAACGGCACATGGACATCAAAAAAATTTCGCAGGACAAATGCCGTCAGGCAAGTCGTCGAAACACTTGGCCCTGTCGATGGCAGGCATTTCGCAAAATGGATCCGAAACAAGGCACCGAACTATCTCTGTGACCAACGCGTCGCCGCGATCGACACATGGGGCGGCCCGATCCGGTGGCCTGCTGCATGCCTCGGCACGCCCCGCTCATTCAGTCCGACCACCTTGCGTTATCTCGCCCATGCTTTATGGCTGAACAACAAGGGTTTCGTCAAAGAAGGTGGCACAGTAATCGAGCTTGGCGTCGGTTACGGAGGATTGGCCGCGATGAATGCCATTGTATCAAACGCCACAACTTTTATGATCGATCTTGCGCCAGTCACCCAAGCCGCCATTAGGCAATTGAACGAGCTTGGACTTGGAAATTTCGCATCCACCGATCACAGTATAGTCAAAAAAAGTGATGTTTGTTTCATATCCAACTATGCTTTCACCGAATTATCTCGTGACTTGCAGGATCATTACGTGGATCAATACGTTCGACACGCAAATCGCGGTGTCATTTTGAGCAATGCCGACGTTTTTGCAAAGCACATGCGAAGTAGAAACAATGATCAGATCATTCAAATGCTCGGCATCCATGGCATAAATGCAACAGAGGACAAAATCAGTAGCATTCTCTGCCCAAGCGATCGACACCACGGAAATGTGATATTGGCCTGGCGAGGAGATCCTGAATCATAAATTCGACATTTTTTCATAATCTGGGATCTACAGTCTCTCGTATTAGCGGTTCAATCTATTCTTTAAGCTGACCTTTAGGGACACAAAAATCCCTGCCTAAGAGACATCGCATTTTCATGTTCTTGGTTTCGAATTTCGTGCTTCAAATTTTGTGCTTTTTCACTGCGTTCCTTGGTGCCAAATCTTATTCATAGAATCGGCTCTGCGAAGCCGCATCGCCCTACCAGTCATTAAAAATGTGTCCCGCAAGATGCATGACAGAGCCGGCGAGACGCCGGCGCTACCGTTTTGAGGAAGCGCTTATTCCTGCACAACAATCAGCGATCCACAATCACTCTCATTCGCGTTTAACTCTTCCTTATCTTCGTTTCGAATTTATTGCTTAGGATTTAGCGCTTCCACCTCTTCTCCCCATGCGCATTTACACCTGCACGCCCGTTGAATTCGGCGGCGGACCCGACTTCTTCACGCGGGACAGCGGAT
>CAYQRP010000355.1:0-1448 GCA_964419815.1 uncultured Luteolibacter sp.
CTAGGAACGCACCCAAGCGCCAAATCAACCGCGACTCTAAAAAATGGACTGGGGCAACTAGGCGACGGCGATGTTGAGTGGAACGATGTTCGCGGGTGTCTCACGCACTATCGCGAACCATGTCGCGGCATCCTCTGGCGTTGCGAGTTCGGCATAGTGTTCGCGGAGTTCCTGCGGGCTGTTCCCCATTTCTGCGGAAACCTTTTGCTCGTCTTGAAGCTCGGCGAAGCGATATGTGCCGTAGCTGTGGCGAAGGGCGTTGCGCCGACGCTCCACGAGCGGCTTGCCGTCCTCGCTTTTGGGCCATGAGGCGCGAAGGGCGTTGCCGAGTTCCTGTGAGGAGCGAAGGTCGAAAATCTGGCCGGATTTTTTGTGGAGCGGCTGGATCCACGAGCGGAGCGCGGCATTGATCGGCACGATGCGGCGCCGGCGGGTCTTGGTGAATCCGCGATCCAAAAGGATGAATCCCTTTTTGAGGTCGATCATCTCCCACCGCATCCGAAAAATCTCCTCGGTGCGAATGCCGGCAAATGCGCCGAGGGCGATGCGGGGAACCAAATCCTCGCCGATGTTGGTCAGGAGCAAGTGGATTTCCTCGGGCGAGTAAATGGCGATCTTCTCGATCCGCTCGGCGGATTTGCGCTCGACCAGCTCCGCCTCGGTCTTTTCGGTGCGTGAAAGGTAGCCTTGTTTCCTCGCGTAGCTGAATACGGCGGACACCGCGCCGAGTAGATTGTTGAAGGCTCGCGGGCCTCCTGTGATTTCTTTTTCCACGGCCTTGTCGATCTCTTTGGCCGTGATGTCTTGGATGAAGCTGGAACCAAGGCGAGGGGACATCCGTTTGAGGAACTTCCTTGAGGCCATCTTGTAGGCTTCGGAAAGACCATTGCGCTCGCACCGCTGCAGGAACTCGGCTGCGACATCATCGAACTTTATCGGCGTGAGGTCGGCTTTCCGGCGGTCGTCGGCATATTTTCGCGCGGCCTCCTCGACGCTGGCCTTGCCATTGAGGAGCCTGTGAGCCGTGACATATTCGCGGATAGCCTGGGAGAGTGGCACGCCGATCTCTTGAAGTTGCTCAACACAGGAGTTGATCACCGCCGTCTCTGTGGTAGTAAAACTCCGCACATGGCCGCGACCAGCATCCAAATCCCGATTGATCTCCTCGGCTCGTGCCTTCGCATCCTCGAAGGTGGCGCGCTTCTCGCGCTTGCGCTCGCCATCCGCATACCAAGACAGGGTAAAGGTGTTTCCCGTGAGGTAGGTTTTTACTTTTCCAAGGGTCATCGGCCTCGATTTTTTGGGTGTTTTCATGCCCGAAATTTGTCACTTTTTTGTCACCTTTTGTCAATACCACACTTAAACAACACAATATCAATGAGGTTTAGGTAAATTCGAATCCTACCTCAGGAGCCAGTTTTTTCCTTCATGGATTCTTCACTTCCCGC
>CAYQRP010000356.1:0-1442 GCA_964419815.1 uncultured Luteolibacter sp.
TTGCCGATAAGTCAGTTTATCCACCATGTTGCAACACGCGCGTTCTACCCGCCCGACCTAGCCATCACAAAGAAAAAGTTCTCCCCAGGCAAAATTCCCCTCGAATCCCGATCCGTCCAACCGTCAAATGTGCATGCTTGATCCTCACAAGATGAAATTTCTCCCAAAATTCCGCTCCGCCGCCTCGGTTTTCTCGATGGTCATCGCCATCGCCTTATCGTCGACCGGAAATGATCTCCGAGCCTTCGAGCTGCCGACGAATTCCACCCAATGCCTGCTCGGCCGCGCCGACACCTGGAACTCCTCGCACGCCACGCTCCAGTTGTTTGAAAAATCCGGCAAGCAATGGCGGCCTTTAGGCGAAGCATGGAAGGCGCGCCTCGGCAAAAGCGGACTCGTCTGGGGCCGCGGACTTCACCCCTTGCCCAAGGGCGCGGCGATCAAAAAAGAAGGCGACATGCGCTCGCCTGCTGGCGTCTTTCGCATCGGCGGCGCATGGGGCTATGATTCGTCGATTCGCAAGCACGCCCTGCTGCCATACCGCAAGGTGACGCCCTTCGATTTGTGGGTCGAAGACCCCAACTCGCCACACTACAACCAGCACCTCGTGCTCGACCGAGCTCCTTCATCCGCATGGGAGAAAAAACAGCAGATGAAACAAACCGATCCGGCTCATGCGTTGAAACTTTACATCGGCCACAATTCCCACCCCGAAACGGTACCCGGCGACGGCTCATCGATCTTTTTCCACATCTGGCGATCAGGCGGCGAAAAGCCTACTGCCGGATGCACCACGATGAACGAAACAAAACTTCGTCAGCTCATCGCCGACATCGACCCCTCGCGCAACCCGATCTACGTCCTCTTGCCCGAAGCGGAGTACGCCAAACTGCGCAAGACATGGAAGCTTCCTTGAGCATCCACCAAACCGCTCCTTTTCCTTGCCCCTCAGCAAGGGAAACCCCACCCTTCGGGCGTGCCCGAGGAAATCGACAACCACACGCTCGACGAGCTGATGCGCGCCCTCGATGCCTCGGATGCATCCGCCCTGCTGGCGGCCGCCGAGGAGGTCCACTACGCCGACCTCGCAGCGGTCTATGAAAATCTCGACGACGAAAAACGCGACCTTCTGCTCAAAACGATCGGCCCCGAAATGGCCACCGATGTGATCGCCGAGCTGCCCTATCCGTTGATCGAAGAGGCGCTCAACCATTTCAAACCTGCCCAGCTTCGCGTGCTGCTCGGCAACCTTTCCGACGACGACCGCGTCGATGTTTTCCAAGTCGTAAGCGAAGAGGCGCAGGTCCGTTTCTTCAGCCTGCTCGGCCCGCGCGACAAGGAACTCACCCGCAGTTTGTTGAAGTACGAAGAGGACACCGCGGGCGGTCGCATGACCACCAGCATCGGCCGCATCACCGCCGACATGACGGTCAAGCAAGCGA
>CAYQRP010000357.1:0-1437 GCA_964419815.1 uncultured Luteolibacter sp.
GAAATCTTTCCTATCGCCACCACGCGCCGGGCATTTCCGCAAGCAGGAATTCGAGCGACCCATCGGAGATCCGGCAATTTGCCTCGCCCTTGAGCTGTTCAAATCCGCAGCGAATAGAGGGAATCTGACTCTACTCGTAGTGAGTCCAAAGCCTGATGACCTTTACGACTCTTTCGGATTCATTGACTTGATACACCAGCCGGTGCTGGATGTTGATCCGTCGGGAATAGGCACCGGCTAAATCTCCGATCAACTTTTCGTATGGGGGAGGTGTCTGGAAGGGGTCGATTTTGATGATCTCCAGCAGGCTTTCAGCCTTCGGTCGGAGACCCGAACTTGTGAGTTTTTTGGCGTCTTTCTGGGCTTGCTTGGTGAAAACCAACTGATAGCTCACCAAACCAGCTCCTTGTCACATTCCGAAAAGGGCGTTGCTAGCCCCTCTCGAATGGAATCGCGCAATCCCGGGATAGAAACCAAGTAAAGCGTCTCTTGGATGGATCGCCAGTCATCTTCGGATACGAGCACGCCGTTGGAACGCTTACCCGTGATCTGGATCGGCTCATGAGAAGCCGCCGCGTCATCGAGAAGCTTGTAGATTATCGAACGAGCTGCTGTCGCAGAGATTGTTTGCATGCACAAAGCGTGCGTTAAAGCGTTCGTTTTAGCAAGGGGCTATTTTTTATTGGCCTCAAAAAATTCATTTGTCCTTCGGACCGAAAAGAATGTTGGTAACCCCGAAGGCCATCATCCCGGCAGACACGACAATGCAAGTGGCAACAGTCCGCCACAGAGCATCGGTTTTTGTGAAATCCCAAATCGCAAGAATGCAGGCGATAACGCTAATGATGATGCAAATGACAAGAACGGTGAATGACACCACTTGCACGATGCGTTGATTGATTAAACCCCGTTTTTTAGGGAGTTGAGGCGGCAGAGGCGGCGTGTCCATGCGTTTAATTGAAAGTAATTTGAATTTCTTAGGGTCTTGACCAGTTTTGAGGGGAAAATGGCGGGTTTGTTTGCTGCGGCGTGACTATTTTATGGGATCGCTCCAATCATGGATCAAGCCTTTGGCGAATGTGCAGTTGTAGTCCTTGTCGGGGCGACCGCTATTGTCGGTGTAGTGTGTATGATCTGCCAATTCGAGAGTTCCGTCAGCAAGCAGTTTCAGTTTTTGGGTTGTTATACAAAAGCCCTGGTTCCAAGTGAGAGAGACACTTCCGTCATCGGTTATTGTAGCGGTCTCCTAGCCCCAATCACATTCGGTGGGATGGCATCGACCCCACATATGGGCTATGAGCTTGTCACCTTCTTGCCGGAAGTGAACTCGAGTAACTCCGCCCGTTTTAAAGTCTTTGTTACACCACTGGCCAACGAATGGTGAAGGTGCCTTGTGGTCGCTTCGCGATTCGATAGGGATTCGGGGTTCATCTGCGG
>CAYQRP010000358.1:0-1435 GCA_964419815.1 uncultured Luteolibacter sp.
ACGGAGAAGGAGTTCGGCGCAGGCCCGGATGATGCGGCAAGTCGCGAGAAACAAATCGGCGGCTTTTTTCCGCAGGGCAAGCTGTTTGCGCTGCATTTCCCCGTACTGACGCTTGCCGACATGTCGACGACGATGAAGGCGCTGAATGCGGGACTCACGATGGAGGGCGTCACGATGTATCTGTTCTGGCTGGCCACGGTTGCCATGGGTGCCGGCGCGTTGTTCTTTTGGCTGCAGCGCAAGACCGTGCCGATGCAATATCAGACGACATTGACAGTGGCTGGAATCATTTGCGCGGTGGCAGCGTTCCATTATTGGCGCATGAGCGGCATCTATCTCGAAGGAGTGGCTTCGCTGTTTGATGCCAATGGGAATCGCATCGCCGGCGCCACGATCCGGCAATTTCCGACGGCCTATCGCTACATCGACTGGCTGATCACAGTGCCTTTGTTGCTGATGGAGTTTCCGCTCCTTCTCAACCTTGGCAAGAAGGGCGCAAAGTTGTTCCGAGGACTTGTTTTTTGGGCCTTTGTCATGCTCGTCACTGCATGGGTGGCGGAGGAAAGCAAAACCGGTAGCGGTCAGTGGTGGCTGTGGTATGCGGTGAGTTGCATCGCATGGCTCTACATCGTGTACATGCTTTACAGCAAAGTTTCCGAAGCGATGACCAATGCGCCGACAAGTATTCAGCGAAGCCTTCAAACCATGCGGCTTTATGTCCTTCTCGGTTGGGTGATTTATCCGATAGGTTTCTTGATGGCTCTTGGCGGAACGGATGGCGAGAGCTGGCGCGAGGTTTGCTACAACATCGCGGATGTGATCAACAAGGTGTTCTTCGGCCTCGCATGTTATCAGGGTGTGAAAGCCTTGAGCGAGCCAGCGCGTTGAATGCGGCACGAGCGCGGTGGTCAGGGCCCCGGGCCGTGCCTTGGGCGATGCTGATGACCGGATGTGCGATCGGCATCGGCGCTCCCGAGATCACAAAGCACTTCGCCGCGTGGCCATTCGTGTTGGCCTTGGTGATTTTTGGCATGCCTCATGGCGCGGCCGACTGGGTGGTACAGGCGCGGCTTGCAGGTGAAAAAATGTTCACGCGGCAGTTTTTGGGTTTTGCGGGCTACCTTGGGCTGATGCTTGCCTACACTTTGTTTCTCGTATGGCAGCCAGGCGTTTTCGCGCTGCTATTTCTCGGGCTTACCATCATTCATTTTGGCATGGCCGATGCGACAGCGCTGCATATCGATGCCGATGGTGCTTTTGCGCGTTGGTCTTTTGTGTTGGGTCGCGGCTTGTTGCTCTTGGCAACCGTGTTTGCGATGGACCCTAAAGCGGCGTGGGCGCCATTTGCGCAAATTGCCAATGCATTCGCATGGAATCCAAAAACCATGTGGATGCCGGACTTGATGCATTTGCAAAAACTATCATGGCTCGGCGT
>CAYQRP010000359.1:0-1434 GCA_964419815.1 uncultured Luteolibacter sp.
AAATGCCGTCTTCGCCTTTATAGAGATAAAATGAGGCATCCGATCTTACGCTGGTAAGCGATTGCGAACTGCCGTCGGTGTAGGGACCTGCGGCGAGCTGGAGGTTATCTTCAAATCCGCTGATGCTGCCGGTGACGTCAAAAAGTTTCCAGCCCGAGGTGCCGGTGATGTCGGTGTCCCAAAAACTGTCGGACCAATCCACAGTGCTTCCGGCGAGTGCGAAATCCAAGTTGATGGTGGTGGAGCCGGTGAAGCTCAGGTTGCCGCCCACATCGATACCGTCGTAGTTGGTGCCACGGCCGGCGATGGTGTTGTCGATGAGTTCCCAGACGACGGAAGATCCGACGGTGTAGGTGAGATCATCGGCGAATGTTTGCACGCCGGGGCTGTTGCCGGGGGCGTGGGTGCCGGAAATGGTCGTGTTGCCTGAGATCGTGCCGGAACCCATCAGGGTGGCATCGCTTTGAATGGAGGTGCTCGCGGCGGAGGTCGTGCTCGCGCCGTTGATGACCAATGTGCCGGCCGAGGCGACAATGTTGCCGCCAAAACTGCCGCCACCCGAAAGCTCGAAACGACCCGCACCCGACTTGGTGAGACCGTAGCTGTTGCCCGTGACGGATCCGCTGACTTGCAGGGAGCTGCCCTCGCTGTTGCTGACTGAGAGATTGTTGCCGAGAGTAAGGCCTGCGGAAATTCGGTGAGCGCCGGCGCTGTTGGTCAGTGTTCCGGCGTGGGTCGCATTGCCCAAGGTGACATTGCCGCCGCTGCCTGTTGCGATGGTGTAATCCGCTGAGGCGTTGTCGAAGGTGAGGGTCCTGAGGTTGGGATTGTTGCCGTTGAGAGAAATGGTGCGGTTCGCGGTGGCGGCACTGCCAAAGAGCGCGGTATCGCCAATGCTGGCCGCTCCGTCCATGCCAGGGGTGCCTCCGGCGTTGTCCCAGTTGGCATAGTTGGCGAGGCTCCAGGATCCGTTGGCATCGGTGTTCCATTCGGACTGACCCGTGTAACCAAAGCCGCTGAGGGCAATCGTGCGACTACCCACGCTGACGGCGCCGCTGGTCGCGCGGGTCGAGCTGCTGCCGTCCTTGACGGAGTTGAAGTTCAATTGGACCGAGCCGCTTTGCGAACCTGCACCGCTGATTCCCACATTCACGCCTTGGCTGGATCCTTGCGTTAGATAGCTCCCCGGAAGTCCGGAAACTTGTGCCGAGCCGGTGACGGTGCCTTGTGCCACCGTGAGTGACTCGGTGAGACTGCCGGTTGTGGCAGGCGCGGAGTTGGTGAGAGTGAGCGAAGAGGTTGGACCGCTGCCGGAGGCGTGATAGCGCCCGAGGTTGATGCTCTCCGAGTTGGTCTGGTGGTCGGCAAGAATATAGCCGGCGGCTGGTGTGATGGATGAACCTGCCGAGCCAGTTGTATTGCTGTCCTGGATCC
>CAYQRP010000360.1:0-1431 GCA_964419815.1 uncultured Luteolibacter sp.
ATATACAGGCCACTCCAATAAAACGAATACATGAAGTCAAGGCCCAAACTTTTGCAAAATCCACCGATCGAACCGCTCGTCTCTCTCACCTCCCAATCACCTCCAACCCGCAAGCTCTAACTCTTTCCCCCAAAATCCGCATTGCCCGCCTGCGGCATCTCGCGTGAGATAAGGTCATGCGCCACAAAACCGTCGACCCCGAGTTTTTTGCCCGCAACCGCGAGCGGCTGAGATCGCAGCTCAGGCCCGGCAGCATTGTCATCCTGCATTCCAACGATGTCTACCCAACCGATGCCGACGGCACGATGCCGTTTCGGCAGAACAGCGACCTGTTTTATCTGAGCGGTGTTGATCAGGAGGAAACGATTTTGTTGCTCATGCCCGATGCGGTGAATCCGCAGGATCGCGAAATTCTTTTCATCCGCGAGACCAACGAGCACATCGCAGTCTGGGAGGGAGAAAAGCTCGGCAAGGAAGAGGCCAAAAAACTCAACGGCATCGCACGCGTCGAATGGACCAGCGCCTTTGATTCCATTTTCCATCGCCTCATGCCGCAGGCGGAGCGGGTCCTACTCGAGACCAACGAACATCCGCGTGCCATGCCGCTGGTCGAGACGCGCAACGCGCGCTTCATCAAGTCGTGTCAGGCGGTCTACCCGTTGCACCGCTACGAGCGCCTCGCACCGATCATGCACCGGCTGCGCATGATCAAGCAGGAAGCTGAGGTGCAAATGATCCAACGCGCCTGCGACATCACTGGCGCAGGATTCAAAAGACTGCTGGGCTTCATCAGGCCCGGCGTCGGTGAATGGGAAATCGAGGCGGAACTTCTGCACGAATTCGTGCGCAGCGGATCACGCGGATTCGCTTACACGCCGATCATCGGATCGGGAAAAAATTCCTGCGTACTTCATTATGTGAAAAACGATCAGGTTTGCCGCGAGGGCGATCTTGTCTTGCTCGATGTGGCAGCCGAATGGGGCGGATGGAATGCCGACATGACGCGCACGGTTCCAATTAGCGGGCGCTTCAGCAAACGACAGCGCCAGGTTTACGATGCGGTGCTGCGCGTGTTTCGCGGCGCAAACGAACTGCTCCGCCCCGGCAACGACCCGACTGAATATCAGAAGCAAGTCCTCTCCTTGATGGAGCGCGAACTCGTCAACCTTGGGCTCTTCTCTGCCAAGGAGGCGGCCGCGCAAGGGCCCGACAAGGCACTAGTAAAAAAATACTTCATGCACGGCACCTCGCACCACCTTGGGCTCGATGTCCACGATGTCTGCACTGCCAATGCGACCTTTGCCGAAGGCATGCTCTTCACCATCGAACCCGGCATCTACATCCGCGAAGAAGGCATCGGCATCCGCCTCGAAAACGATTTTCTCATCGGCAAAAATTCCAACACCGACCTGATGGCCGACATTCCGATCG
>CAYQRP010000361.1:0-1413 GCA_964419815.1 uncultured Luteolibacter sp.
GCGGCGGATTTCGCATCAGTGAGCGTGAGGGCCTCGGTCATTTCCGCGGAGCGGGCCTCGAGCATCTCGGCAAGGCGGTAAAGGATTTGGGCGCGGTTGTACGGCGAGCGTTTTGCCCATGCGGCACCACCTTTGGCTGCGGCCTCCACCGCATTTCGCAGATCTTTTTTCGAACAGAGCGGGATGTTGGCGAAAAAGGTGCCCGAGCGATCATGGATCGCAGCGACGCGACCGCTTTCGGATCGGATGAACGCACCGCCCACGAAGCACTTTGGTGTTTTGGTTATTTTCATCAAAGTGGTGGGCGGATCAGGCCTTGGGCTTTAAGCGATGTGGCTCTGGTAGGCCGAAGCATCCATGAGGCGCGAGGCATCGGCGGGATCCTTGACGCGGAGTTTGAAGATCCAGCCTTGGCCGTAGGGGTCGGTGTTGACGAGCGAGGGGTCGGCTTCGACTGCGCCATTGGCTTCGATCACTTCGCCGCCGATGGGCGCGTAGATGTCGGATGCGGCCTTCACGGATTCCACCACTGCGGTCGGGTCGCCGGCGTCAACCTTGCGTCCGATGCTGGGGAGTTCGACAAAGACCACATCGGTGAGTTCGGCCTGAGCGTGATCGGAGATGCCCACGGTCGCGATGTCGCCATCGAGGCGGATCCATTCGTGAGAGGCGCAGTAGCGGAGGTCGGCGGGAATGTTCATGGATGGTGTGAGTTGGAGATGATGCAAATTAAGCCTTTGATGCGGGTCGGTAGAAAGGTTTTTTCACCACCTCGGCGGGGAATGTGCGTTCGCGCACCTGGATCTGGAGGTGGGTGCCAATTTTCGAATATTCGGCGGGCAGGTAGGCCATGCCGATGCCGATCGAGAGGCTGGGCGAGAGGGCGCCGCTGGAGAGCTCGCCGATCGTGCGGCCATCGCTGTCGAGCACCGGATAGTGGGCGCGTGGGGGTGGGGATTTTTCGGTGCAGCGGATCGCGGTGAGTTTCAGTTGCGGGCCTGCGGATTTTTGTTGGGCGAGAATTTCGCGACCAGTGAAGGTGGATTTTTCCAAATCGCAAAAGAACCCGAGTCCGGCTTCGATGGGTGTGCGTTCGGGTGAGAGGTCATTGCCATTGAGCGGGAATCCCATTTCGAGGCGCAGCGTGTCGCGTGCGCCGAGACCGCACGGAGCGGCACCGGCGGCGATGAATTTTTCCCAGAACATTATGCCCTCGGCGGCCGGGCAAAAGAACTCGAATCCGTCCTCGCCAGTATAGCCGGTGCGGCAAACGATGGATCCATTGGCAAGCGTGGCAATGCCGTTTCTCGGTGGCAATGTTTCGTTGGGAAACACGAGTGCAAATACCTGCGCGGCCTGCGGGCCTTGGATCGCCATGCCGGCCCATTGATCACTTTCGTTGCGCATCGTTGC
>CAYQRP010000362.1:0-1409 GCA_964419815.1 uncultured Luteolibacter sp.
TGTCCCGCTTCTCACGGAATGTCCGAATTGACACACTGAGTTAAGCTATGGCCGGGCAACAGACCCGACCATGAATCCAAAAGACGACAAGACCGCCCGCACGCGCCGCCAGTACTCCGCCGAGGAGAAAGTCCGGCTGCTCAAACTTCATCTGGTTGACGGCCAGCCGATTTCGGCCATCTGCGACCAGCACCAGATACACCCCACGCTGTTTTACAGCTGGCAGAAAACCTTCTTTGAGAACGGAGCGGCGGCTTTCGACCGCTCGCCCCGCTCTCGCAGAATTGATTTGGGCACCCACAAGGTTGAGCAACTCGAAGCCCGCCTCAAGCGCAAAGACGAAGTCATCGCCGCAGTGACCGAAGAGCTCGTGCGGACAAAAAAAGAACTTGGGGAAGACTGAAGGAAACATGGGCGCCGTCCGACGAGCGAGACGCCGTGGTGGACTTCCTCAAACATATGAACACGCTCACTCAAATTCCCTTGCGCCGCCTGCTGGGCTGGTGCGAGCTGTGCCCGCGCAAGTTCGCACGCTGGCGCGAGCGCTATGGCAAGGCCAACGAGCACAACGCCCAGGCTCCTCGTGACCACTGGCTGGAGGAATGGGAAAAACAAGCCATCATTGACTATGCTCAGTGTCATCCGATGGACGGCTACCGCATCCTCACCTTTATGATGCTCGACGGTGACATCGTCGCTGTTGCGCCATCCACCACATACCGGGTACTCAAGGATGCGGGCCTCATCAGCCGCACTAGCGGCAAGCCATCGAGCAAGGGCACCGGCTTTGTGCAACCTATCGCACCGCATGAGCACTGGCACGTGGACTTCAGCTACCTCAACATCGGCGGCATTTTCTACTTCCTTTGTGCCGTACTCGACGGCTGCTCACGGATGATCGTTGCTTGGGACATTCGCTCCACCATGCGCGAGATCGACTCGGAAATCGTCTTGCAGAAGGCCCGCGAAACCTATCCTGAGGCACGCCCCCGGATCATCACCGATCAGGGATCACAGTTCAAAAGCCGCGAGTTCAAATCGTTCATTGCCCAGTGGCAAGCCAGCCACGTCATGACCAGCCCTTATTACCCTCAATCCAACGGAAAAATCGAACGCTTCCACCAAACCCTCAAGGACCATGCCATCCGTCCTCTCACTCCGCTTGATCTCGACGATGCCAAGCGCATCACCGGCGACTTCATCGAGTATTACAATACAACGAGGCTCCACTCAGCCATCGGCTTCATCGCCCCCAAGGACAGGCTCGAAGGCCGCCAGTGTGCGATCCACAAAGCCCGTGACAAAAAGCTCGATGAAGCGCGCAAGAGACGTAAGATCACCCATCAGAAACTCACCCTAAACACCAACCGCAACCAACACCTAACCATTCCGGCTGTAGCTTAAATCAA
>CAYQRP010000363.1:0-1409 GCA_964419815.1 uncultured Luteolibacter sp.
GAGTTGTTGCTCGGCAACACCGTCAACACCCACGGCGCATGGTTTGGTCGCGAGCTTTTCAAACTCGGCCTGCGCGTCGCACGACAAACCACCGTGCCTGATGGGGCGGCGATCCGCGAAGCGATCGAGGAAGCGATCGGGCGCAGCGACGCGATCATTGTGACCGGTGGCCTCGGGCCGACCAGTGACGACCTCACGCGCGAGATTACGGCCGAGCTGCTTGGGCTCGAGCTTATCACCGACGAAGCTGCGTTGCGTTCACTTGAAGGGTTTTTTGCCCATCGCGGCAAGCCGATGGCTCAGGCCAATCTCAAGCAGGCCTTGGTGCCGGTCGGCGCCGATGTGCTGCCCAACCCAAATGGCACCGCGCCCGGCGTGTATGTGCCGCCGCGCCTGAACGAACAGGCGAATTGCGCCATCTTTCTGCTCCCCGGTCCGCCGCGCGAACTTTACCCGATGTTTCACCAAGAGGTCGCACCGCGACTGAAAGCAATGGCATCGATCAACGAAGCGCACGGCAGTCGCGAGTTGAAATTTACTGGCATCGGCGAAAGTGATTTTCATCAAGGCATCGACGCGCAGCTGGCGGAGATTGCCGATCTCGAATTCGGCTATTGCGCGCACATCGGTGAGGTCGACCTGCGCTTGATCGGCCCGCCCGAGGCGCTCGCGAAGGGTTCTGCCATTGCTTTGGAAAAATTTGGCTCTTATCTGATCAGCGACGACGGCTCCTCGCTCGAAGCGACGGTCGTGCGCTTGTTGAAAGAGCGCGGACTGATGTTGGCGACCGCCGAAAGTTGCACGGGCGGACTGATTGCCAACCGCATCACCAATGTACCCGGCGCAAGTGCGGTGTTCGGCCATGGCTTTGTGACTTACGCGAATGGCGCGAAGTCCGCTTTGCTCCATGTTTCGCCCGATGATCTTGCGACGCACGGTGCGGTCAGCGAAGTTGTCGCGAAACAAATGGCCGCAGGTGCTTTGCAAGCCTCCGGCGCGGACATCGCCGTCGCCGTCACCGGTATCGCCGGGCCCGCTGGCGGCACACCGGAAAAGCCAGTCGGCACTGCGTGGATCGGTCTTGCATCGGCTCATCAGGATGCGATCGCATTCAAAGTGTTCCATCCGCGCAACCGTCACGACTTCAAGCTCGCCGTCAGTCAGGCGGCACTCGAAGCGGTGAGGCGCCGGCTGCTCGGTTTGGGCTGAGCCTCGTGTGCGTGCATGCGTGCGCACGCGCGTGCGCGCCTTGGGAAAAATTTTTGACCCACAAGTGGGGGATATTTCACCAAACCGCTTGCAAAACCCACAGGCTTGGCACTAGTCCCTCAATCCACATTCGCAATACCGCTTTCAATCGCCATGGGAAAAATACTCATCATCGCCGAAAAACCCAGCGTCATGACCGA
>CAYQRP010000364.1:0-1401 GCA_964419815.1 uncultured Luteolibacter sp.
GCGGGCGTGCATGAAATTCGAAATTTCCGTTGGTTCGACGCACCCACCGAAGAATCGCTCGTTCGCGCCGAGCATCTGCTTCACGATCTTGGCGCGCTTGATGAAAGAGGCACGCTCACCGACGAGGGCATGAAAATGGCGGGGCTGCCACTCGAGCCGCGCTTTTCACGACTCATCCTGGCCGGTCACGAACACGGATGCGTTGCCGAGACTGCCTTCATCGCCGCCGCCGTGCAGGGCGAAGGAGTTTTCACCAACAAGCGCGGCGGTGTCGGCCGCAAGGATTTCATCTTCGCCGATGACCACTCCGACTTCGCGGGCGAATGGCGCGCCTTTGAATCAGCCGCCGCGATGAACTTCGATCCGCAACGCTGCGGCCAGGTCGGCATCCTCGCGCGCGGCGCGAGAGAAACGGCGCAAGGCTTCGACCGACTTCGCGCGATTGCCGAGAGCCATGGTTGGAATTTTCAGGCGATTGATTTCGCCGCCCACCACGAGGCCATCGGCAAAGCGATGCTGGCGAGCTTCAGCGACCAACTCGCGATCCGCTTCAATCAAGGCACACTCGCCTGCCGCCTCATTGGCAATCGACGCGGAAAACTCGACGAGGAATCCTGCACGAAAAATGCCGCGGCATTCGTCGCTGCGGAAATCACCGAAGTCGAAGCGCGTGAGGTCATCGTCCATTTGCGCCGCGCGACGGCGATCGATCCGGCATGGCTTGCGGAACTTTTCCCCAATGAAATTTCCAGCAGCAAAGGCGTTGCATGGGACGACACACGCCGCCGCGTCATTTCGCGCGAGGAAACCCGCTTTCGCGATCTCGTGCTCGAATCCAAGGAAAGCGATCACGGCGTGAACACCGATCAGGCTGCGGCATTGCTCGCCAAGCACGTGCTGGAAGATGAGCTCACGCTCAAAAATTGGGATCACCAGGTCGAGCAATGGACCGCGCGATTGCAATTGCTCGGTCAGCACATGCCGGAGCTCGGCATGCCTGGATGGTCGGATGACGACCGCGCCGATGCGATCGCGCAAATCTGTCACGGCGCACTGGCCTACAAGGATGTGAAGGACGCGCCCGTCTGGCCGGTGCTGCGCGAATGGCTCAATCACAGCCAACGCGCGGCGCTCGATTCGTACTGCCCGGAGCGCATCACGCTCACCAACGGACAGTCGGCAAAAATCACCTATGAGGCTGGTCGCGATCCTTTCATTTCGGTTCGCGTCTCGCATCTTTTCGGTGTTTGGGAAACTCCCACCATCCTCAACGGACGCCTGCCACTGCTCGTGCACATTCTCACGCCAGGGCAAAAACCATGGCAAATGACCAAGGACCTGAAAGGTTTCTGGTCAAGCGGCTACGCGCAGATGAAAAAAGAAGTCGCCGGCCGCTACCCG
>CAYQRP010000365.1:0-1401 GCA_964419815.1 uncultured Luteolibacter sp.
CTTTTTTTCAAACAGGCGGCGAAAGCGCCATCGCTTTGATCACGGAAGGGCAGGGCTTCGGCATGAGCGGTCATTTCGAAATCGGGATGATCTTTCAGAAATGCCTCGATCTGTTTCATGTTTTCCTCGGCTTCGATCGAGCAGGTTGAATAAACGATGCGTCCGCCGGGCTTGAGGCAGGGGATGGCGTTTTCGAGAATTTTTCGTTGGGTGAGAACGATCTTGTCGATGTCGTTGGGTTGCAGGCGCCAGCGCACATCGACGCGGCGGCGGATGACGCCGGTGTTCGAGCAGGGGACATCGAGCAGGATGCCATCGAATGCGCCATGCCATGCGGCGGGGGCGGGCTGGGTCCAGTCGTGAACGCTGACCTTTGCCTTGCCGGCGTGGAGTCGCTCGAGGTTTTGCTCGAGTCGTGGCAGGCGTTTTTCGTTGGAGTCCGTGCACACGAGGTTTTCGGCGGAGCCCATCGCGGCGGCGATGAGAAAGGCTTTGCCACCAGGCGCAGCACAGGCGTCGAGGATGTGCTCACCGGGTTGTGGTGCGAGCAGCTCGACCGAATGACGTGTGGCCGGATCCTGGATGTAGATGGCTCCGCTTTGAATGAGGTCGTTGGGGATTGATCCCTCGATGCGATAAAATCCTGGCGCGTTTTTTACCGCATCGCCCGAAATCTCGGTGGGCGCTGCGAGCGGATTGATGCGGCAAAAGGTTTCTGCCGGAAGGTTGTCCCACTCCATCAGCGCGAGGGCATTGGACTTGCCGAAGGCGGAACGCCAGCGATTGAAGAGCCAGTCCGGGTGGGAATGCGCGACGGCTGGCGGGAGCTCGGGCACTTGATCGAGTAGACGCTTGCGCGAGGCGATGGCTTTTCGCAGCACCGCATTGATGAGTCCGCGCACGCAGGCTTTTCCTGATTCCACGGTTTCGTTGACGGCCGCATGGTCGGGGATTCCGAGGATGAGGATTTGGCAAAGCCCGACGCGTAGGACATCGCGCGTTTCGGGATCGACCTTGCCTTGGCGCAGCTCGCCGATCCAGTGATCGAGCAAACGACGGTGGCGCAAGACACCAAAGAGAATCGCTTGCAGTAGCCCGCGATCGGCAGAGCTCAAATTGCGGCGCTGCGCATGACGCTCGACCAGCGTCTCGGCGTAATCATGTCCCTTCGCCCAAGCACGCAAGGCGGAGACTGCGGCTTGGCGGACATGAAAGTTGCGGGCGGGCATGGATGAAGAATCAAATTTTGAGCGTCATGCATCAAGCGCCCATTCGTGCCCTTTTCTCCGCCTTGAGCATGCCGCAGCCGGCGGCGACGTCGATGCCGCGGCGTTGACGGAAAGTGCAGGGGAATCCTGCGCTGCGAAGGATTTTCTGAAATTGCACGCCGGAGGGACTGGC